>JBDRBM010000029.1:0-3572 GCA_043822665.1 Candidatus Omnitrophota bacterium | reverse complement strand
TAGATTTGTTATATAATAATCAGGTCTGGAAAAAATTGAAAGTCAGGAGCTCAAATGAAGAATATACTTACGTTTATAATGGCAGGCGGTAAAGGAGAAAGGCTTTTTCCTCTTACTAAAGACAGGACAAAGCCCGCGGTTCCTTTTGGAGGCGTATATAGAATTATAGATTTTACGCTTTCAAACTGCATTAATTCCGGATTAAGGAAGATCAATGTGTTGACTCAATATAAGTCTTATTCTCTCACAAGGCATATTGCCAGAGGCTGGAATGTTCTCAACGGAGAATTAGGGGAGTACATAGACGCAATACCTGCCCAACAGAGGGTTGATGAGCATTGGTATCAGGGGACAGCGGATTCTATTTACCAGAATATCTACGCGATTGAGGATGAAAATCCGAAGGACATCCTGATACTCGCGGGTGACCATATCTACAAAATGGACTACAGGAAGATGACAGACTTCCATAGAGTAGAGGATGCTGATCTTACTGTGGCAGTAGTTAAGATACCAAAAAAAAGCGCCGGTGAATTTGGCATATGCGAGGTTGATGACAGGTATAGGATTAAGAATATCATAGAAAAACCAAAAACAGAAAAAGAACTGACGATTAATTTAGACAGTGTATTTGCTTCAATGGGTATATATATATTTAAAAGAAAGGCCTTGCAGGAATCGCTGATAGAAGATGCCGGGAATAAAGAATCTTCCCATGATTTTGCTAAAGATATTATACCAATGATGCTGAAAAAATATAAGGTAGTGATTTATAATTTTGAGGGTGAAAAGACCAAAAATCCGATGTATTGGCGGGACGTAGGAAGCCTTGACGCCTATTACGAGGCCAACATGGAACTAGTGGATGTTGTGCCGGCATTTAATTTGTATGACAAGTCATGGCCGTTCAGGACATATCAGGAACAGTTTGGCCCGGCAAAAACAGTCTTTGCCGGAGGCGGCATAGACAACAGGATTAGCATAGCATTGGATTCGCTTATTTCTCATGGCTGTATAATAAGCGGCGGCAAGGTAGAGCGCAGTATCCTTTCTCCAAATGTCAGGATAAACAGTTTTTCAGAAGTGACAGAGTCAGTCATAATGGAAGGCGTGAACATAGGAAGACACGCCAAGATAAGACGCGCGATTATAGATAAGTATGTAAATGTACCGCCTGAGACGAGAATAGGTTTTGACCCGGAAGAGGATAAAAAACGATTCAAGGTTACAGAGTCAGGGATAGTTGTTATAGCGAAGAATAGGGTAATAGAATGATAAGAAAAGCAAACATACAGGATCTAAAGAAGATTCAGGAATTGATAAATTTTTACGCGAAACAGGACAAGATGCTGCCGCGTTCTTTGAATGAACTTTATGAAAATGTCAGGGACTATTTTGTCTATGAGGAAGATGGCGAGATCGCGGGATGCTGCGCGCTTCATGTCGCGTGGGAGGACCTCGTGGAGATAAAGTCCCTTGCGGTGACTGAGGCAAGGCAGAGACAGAAGATAGGCAGGGCTCTTGTTGAAGCGGCCTTAGAGGATGCGAAAAACCTCAACGCGAAAAGGGCCTTTGCTCTTACGTATGTGCCGGAGTTTTTTGAGAAATTCGGGTTTAAAAGAGTAGATCACTCGCAGCTGCCGCACAAGATCTGGTCAGAATGCATAAAATGTGTAAAGTTCCCTGATTGCCAGGAAACAGCGCTTGTAAAAGATATCGCATAGCGCTTATCGCAACGCTCATAGAGCATGGCGCATAGCGTCAATATATGCCATACACGATAACTGAAAAAATACTACTCGCTCATACTGATAAAAAAACAATCGCCCCCGGCGACTTTATCTACGCGAAGATTGATATAGCGCTCGGCAATGATATTACCGCGCCTATCGCTATCAGTGAATTTGAATCTACCGGAGTTAAAAAGGTTTTTGACAGAAAAAAGATTGTGCTTGTCCCTGACCATTTTACGCCTGGCAAGGACCGCAAGAGCGCTGATCAGGCAAAGGTCCTGCAGAGATTCGCGATAAAATACAACATTAAAAATTATTTTGAGATCGGCAGGATGGGCGTAGAGCACGCGCTTTTGCCAGAGCAAGGCATTGTCGGCCCAGGGGATTTGATAATAGGCGCTGATTCTCACACCTGTACATATGGCGCGCTCGGGGCATTTTCAACCGGCGTAGGTTCAACAGACCTGGCAGCAGGTTTTATTACAGGCTGTGTATGGCTGAAAGTGCCGGAGAGTATAAAGTTTATTTATAAAGGAAGATTAGGGCCATGGGTCGGAGGCAAAGATTTAATTTTATTTACTATCGGAGACATAGGTGTCGACGGCGCGCTATATAAAGCAATGGAATTCACAGGAGAGGTTATACATAAACTGCCTATGGATGACAGGTTTAGTATGTGTAATATGGCCATTGAGGCAGGAGGTAAGTCTGGTATAATAGAGCCGGATGATATTACGATTAAGTATAGACGCTCTGTGATTCGGGGATCGGGTATCGCGGATCGTAAAAAGATATTGAAGTTGAAGAGTGATAAAGACGCGAAATATTGCGATATTAAGGAATATGACGTGAATAAGATTGAGCCGCAGGTTTCAGCTCCGCATTTACCAAGTAATACCGGACCTGTCAGTAAATTTAAAAAAGTTAAGATTGACCAGTCAGTAATCGGTTCGTGCACAAACGGCAGGATTTCTGATTTAAGGATAGCGGCAAAGGTTTTAAAGGGCAAAAAAGTCAATTCAAGGGTCAGGCTGATAATCCTGCCCGCAACGCAGAAGATATACCTGGAGGCTGTCAATGAAGGCCTGGCAGAGATATTTTTACGCTCAGGCGGAGTTTTTTCAACGCCCAGCTGCGGCCCGTGTCTTGGCGGTCATCTCGGGATATTAGGCAAGGGCGAGACGGCGATTGCCACTACAAACAGGAACTTCCGCGGCAGGATGGGGCATCCTGATAGCGAGGTATATCTCTCAAATCCCGCTGTGGCAGCCGCAAGCGCGATTAAAGGCAGGATCGCCCATCCGGATGATATAGGGTGATCCCGCACCTTTTTAATTGTATATCTTTTAAGTAGTAGTAGGAGACCCTTAAGGGTCTCCTACAATTGTGGATAACTCATTAAATGAAGTTTAAAGGCAAGGTCTGGAAATTCAGGGATGATGTCAATACGGACGAGATAATACCGGCAAGGTTTTTGAATACACAGGACCTGCTGGAACTTGGTGAACACTGCATGGAAGATATTGACGCTGATTTTTCAAGCAAGGTTTCCAAGGGTGACATCATTGTTGCAGGCAAGAATTTTGGCTGCGGGTCGTCCAGGGAGCATGCTCAGCTGGCAATAAAAGGCGCGGGGGTCTCGTGTGTGATAGCCGAGAGTTTTGCGCGGATTTTTTACAGAAATGCTATTAATATAGGTTTACCGATTCTCGAGGTAAATGATTTAAGCGGGATTAAAGAAGGCGATTATCTTGAGGTTGATCTTGGCAAGGGTACGGTTTTAAATTTATCAGAAAATAAAACTTATAAAGCCCTGCCTCTTCCGAAGTTTATACAAGA
>JBDRBM010000028.1:0-21983 GCA_043822665.1 Candidatus Omnitrophota bacterium | reverse complement strand
TTTCCCTCTTTTCCCATCCATACTGTAGGGCAGGTTTAAACCTGCCCTACAGTTACAGCGGGTTAAAGTGAGAAGTAAACACGATAATACAAAAACTAACGTACCTATAAATACATGAACAAATCTGATCGAATCAGGCATGAATCTAGCTAAAACTATGCCTAATATGAAGAATACAGCTATTACTGCAAGCGGTCTTTTATTCATCCACACTTATTAAATCCTTTATTCTTTCAAATTTCTTATCTCCGATACCCTTTACATTTTTCAAATCCTCTATCCTTGTAAACATACCTGAACTTTGTCTATAGACAATAATATCTTCTGCCAATACTGGGCCAATACCCGGAAGGTATTCAAGCTCTTCCTTGCTCCCAGTATTGATATTTATAAGCATAGGAGTAATATTGAATTTTACCTCTTCAGATTTATGGATGGGCGTTATTTTTTTGTAATAAGAAAAAGTCAGAAAAAGAGCGCCTAAAACGAGGAAGGAAAGAATAATATATCTTTCGGATCTAGAAATGTCAAACACTATATCTGGCTTACACCGCTTACTCGTACTCGATCTATTCGTAATTACCCATTTTAAATTCTGTTGTATAATCTTCTAAAAACCTGGTTTTTCTACAGTTCTTTGATCTCTTCCTCTTCTGAGATCGGCACTGATTTAGACTTGTTGATTTGCCGCTCCATGTTTTCTTTTTCTTTATTAGTTATAATGTTTACAATGCTGGCTACATTATTCACTCCCTCGCGGCTAAAAACCGCACTAATAGTATCGCCAATTTTTATATCAGTAAAACTGGCTGGCGCAGTCTCTTTTATTATCTTGGTATTTTTAAAATCTCGTACTTGTATTTTTAACGGCTGACCAAATAAATCTTCCATCTCTATCCAGTTTGTCCCATCTTCTTCAAAACCCATATCTAGCACCTCGCCCCAGGCGTTATTAACTAGATATTCTGGGGCCTGTGATTGTATCATACCAACAGGTGCAACTAATGGCATAGTTGGCGGACTGGCTGGTACGCTTGGTATCTTATGTAAATTAGCATTTTGTGACTGACGGCCCGCTTGAAGTTCTATATTGATAATATCCGTCGATAGAGAAGGAGCGGCTATATGAGGAGAAGGTGTAGGAGAAATTCCCGAAGAAGCAGGAAGAACAACCGGTGGCAATATAGGCCTTACTGGTTGTTGCTGCTGATATTGTTGAGGCTGAGGAGGTTGTTGATATTGCGTAGGCTGGGCCTGAGGCTGCACAGCTCTTTTGTCGTCAGCGCCATGAGAAACAAAAGGGCATAAAAACGAAACTATAAAAAACAAATCTACAACTATCATAAATCTTTTCATTTTCACATCCTCTCCTCATTGGTTGCTTTTATTTTCATCTTTAATTATCCCCTCTTTTCTCCCTAAATCCAGTATATTGCCTACAGCGATCTTTAACAAAACACCGCCTCTTTTCACCAACGCACGAGCAAGAGATATATCTTTGCCTGATAATAAATAATATCCCATTTTTAATTTCTTAAAAGATAATAAAATCATCTTATGTTGTTGTCTTATAAATTCTGGAGGGATCAAAGAATTTAAATCACTTATAAAAACCTGCATTTTCTTAACTCCTGCCTCTAAGGATAGCGCCTTCGAACTTATATCTCTATAAGCTGTGTCTACGTTTGTCAATATTGGATTAATTCCCTCCAAATATTTTCTTATTTCTTCTTTTTTATCAACGGGGTAAGCAATGTTACAAAAACAAAAAACTATAAAAATTACACTTGCTACAACTCTCTTAATCCCTTTCATTTACACCCTCCATATCCTCATATCCTGTCACATAATTGCCGGTAAAATGGATCTTTTTTCTTCTAGAGAAATGCCTGTAATCTAAAGGCGCGTTATGAAACCAGGCCTCGTATATCCATGCCTCCTTTTTGATGCCCATATCATCATAACCCATGTCTATTGCCTCTGACGGGTCACCCCATTTCTCTATCACTTCGTCTTTGGTCGTACCTGGTGTTACCATTGTCTTAGTGTTTAAAGGGTGCGTCAGGGCATAGCGCGCGGTAGGCGTCCTTACATCGCTGCAGCCGATCAAGGCCAATATAACACATAACACACAACACAACTGTCTCATCTTATTTAACAATATATTCCACGAGTTTCATGTTGAAATCCTCGATATCCTTGAAATCGTCTTTATATATTTCAAAGATAGAATCGTGAAAAGATTTGTCCTTTAATATAAGTCCGCAAAAATCCCTGAATTTCTCCCTTCCGTATCGCACGATCAGGAATTCAACCAATTTTTCAGACTGAGCATAGAATAATTCCCGCATCTCATTTCCATTAGGGTAATTTGCCATACGCAAGAGATCACCCAGAAGTATATGATTGCCCTGTTTCATGTATTTTACAAGGAGCTTGTTTGATATACTGGTTATGCTTGCCTCGTAATTCGCCAAGCCTTCGTTCAGCCACAGAGGTATGGTATTATCTCCGGCAATCTCTCTAAATACAAGATGTGTAAGTTCGTGGGGAAAAGTAACTGCCAGATATTCGTTTGACAGAGCGCACAAAAACATCTCTTTTTCCTTATAATTAGGCACAAAGCCGCCTACCAGATCCGGATTGAATCCGATATCCTTTAAGAAATCCTTCCATTTATCAACATTTTCAACTATGTATACCTGGCTTTTGTCTTTCCATTTTAATCCGCTTTTATAGCCCAGGTCGTATGCTATTTTTTCAAGATAATACTCTGCCTTATCGCTTACTATCTTTGCCTGCTCCAGGTCTCTGTAAAATATAACAAAATTTTCAGTTTCTTTTTTGTACCAGTTTCCTTTGTTAATAAGCTTATTGGCAAAAGTGGACCCCTTCCACTTGTTTTTACTGTAAGAAACCCTTTCTTCCCCGTAGCCCTTATCGGCCTCGCTCGCTATGCTGGCTGCCTGCAGTCTTTCCTTTTCCTCAGGCGTAACTAATTCGCCTTTATATTCCACCAGGCCTTTTGCCCTCTCTTCATCGGCATAATCATCTTGAATCTCTCTTTTTTCTCTCTCCATCTTTGCCGCTTCCCAAGATTCCTCCAGTCTCGCGCTCTCGTTATCAGCATCTTTTTCTACGCGCTCTATGTCCCGCCTGAAAAACGTCACCACGGCCCCTATGTTTATCTTTATATCCACGCTATCATCAGATTCCTTGACAATGATACCTGTTACTTTGCTGCCGTTTTTTAAATAAACAGCATCGGCAAAAAGATCTCCGCACATAAATACCAAAAGCAAAACTCCTATAAGACTAATTGTTTTAATCATAATACCCTTAATCCCGAATCTGCCCAGTTAAGTGGAATTAGCAGCATAAGATGCTGCGACTACATCTTAAACAACAAGATTTATCAGTCTTCCTTTGACAATTATAAATTTCCTGGGTGTTTTTCCGTTTATCCATTTCTTTACTGCCTCATTATCCAGGACTATCTTTTTAATCTCATCCTCGTCTGTAGTAGGGGCAACTTCTATCTTTGCCCGCACTTTGCCGTTTATCTGAACAGCCATACTGACCATATCCTGGATCAAGATATCTTCTCTGTACTCTGGCCACTTTGCCTTAAAGATGCTTGTTTTATTGCCAAGTTTCTCCCACATCTCCTCTGCTATATGAGGCACGAACGGAGCAAGAAGAACTATTACAGTTTCAATGGATTCTTTTAGCTGAAGACTGAACCCTGAATCATTTACTTCGTCCGGGTACGGGGCATGGGTTGAAGGTTGAAGGCTCATATAGGCATATATTTCATTTACAAGTTCCATTATGGCGCTTAACGCTGTATTAAAATGAAACGCGCCTTCCATATCCTCTGTAACCTTCTTAATCGTTGCGTGTGTCTTGCGCTTAAGCTGTAAGATCTCTTTTTCAGATTCCTTTCCCCGTTCCCCGATCCCCGATCCCCGATCAGCCAGTCTCCAGACTCTATTTAAAAACCTCCACGCGCCTTCCACCCCGCGATCATTCCATTCAGCGTCTTTTTCAGGCGGACCGATAAACAGCGTATAAAATCTGACTGTGTCAGCGCCGTATTTTTTTATAAGTCCATCCGGGCTCACTGTATTGCCTTTAGACTTGGACATCTTTGAGCCGTCCTTTACAATCATGCCCTGGGTAAAAAGCCTCGTAAATGGTTCCTTAAAATTTACAAAGCCCATATCGTACAAAACCTTTACAATAAACCTTGAATACATGAGATGCAGAATTGCGTGTTCTACTCCGCCGATATACTGATCCACCGGCAGCCACTTATTGACAAGTTCTTTATCAAATGGCCTTGTGTCATCTTTGGGAGACAGGTACCTTAAGAAATACCAGCTGGAATCCACAAAGGTATCCATTGTGTCCATCTCCCGCTTTGCGCGGCCATTGCAGTTCGGGCATTTGGTATTTACAAACTCCTCCACATCCTTCAGCGGCGATTCCCCGTGAGGCTTAAATCTGACCTTTTCCGGAAGTAAGACCGGGACATCATCTTCTTTTACAGGCTGTATACCGCATCTATCGCAATATACTATAGGTATGGGCGCCCCCCAGTATCTCTGTCTTGAGATAAGCCAATCTCTTAATTTATAATGAACTTTTCTTCTGCCCATGTTTTCTTTTTCCATGTAATCGGCGATATTTTTCATTGCGTCTCTATTCGAAAGGCCGTTAAACTGGGCTGAATTTATCATTATCCCGTCTTCCGTATAAGCCTCTTTCATCTCTTCTACCCTAAGAGGGTTTTTTGGATCATCTATCACGGCCTCTATCGGTAAACCATATTCTTTTGCAAACTCAAAATCTCTCTGGTCGTGACCCGGCACAGCCATAACCGCGCCAGTGCCGTATTCCATGACCACATAATTCGCGATCCACAAGGGAATCTTTCTGTTATTGACAGGATTTATTACATACTGCCCTGTAAAAATCCCCTTCTTTTTAACCTCAAGGCCAATGCTGTTCCTTAAGGTCTCTCTTTTTATCTCTTCAATAAAACCCCTTATGGCTGTCTCGTTCTTGACGCCCTTTATTAATCTTTCGATTTCAGGGTGCAGAGCGGCAACAACCATATAGGTCACGCCGTAAATCGTGTCTACCCGCGTGGTAAAACAGGTCAAGGCAAGGCCTCGGTCATCACCAGCAACCTTAAAATCTATTTCTACTCCCTCGCTCCGGCCTATCCAGTTTTCCTGCATTATCTTTACTCTATCAGGCCAGTCTTTCAAAAGTTTCAAATCACGAAGCAGTCTCTCAGCATAATCTGTGATTCTTAGAAACCACTGCTCGAGATTGCGATCCTCAACATGCGCAGAGCATCTTTCGCATCCGCCGTCAACTACCTGCTCATTGGCAAGGACTGTCTGGCATGAAGGGCACCAGTTCACGCTGGCCTTCTTTTTATAGGCAAGGTCTTTTTTATAAAGCTGCAGAAAGATCCATTGCGTCCACTTATAATAATCCGGCAGGCAGGAAGCAATCTCCCTGTCCCAGTCATAACCCACACCCCATGACCTGAGCTGTTTCTTCATCGTATTTATATTATTAAGGGTGGAGATCTTTGGGTGCACACCGTTTTTTATAGCCGCATTCTCTGCTGGCAGGCCAAATGCATCCCAGCCCATAGGGGCCAAGATATTAAACCTTCTCATGATCTTGTAGCGGGCAACAACATCTCCGATAATGTAATTTCTGCCGTGGCCGACATGGAGCGCGGAAGAGGGGTAGGGAAACATCATCAGGCAGTAATATTTCTCTTTAGAAGAAGCGGGATCCATTCTGAATAAACCCTCCTCCTCCCACCTATCCTGCCATTTTTTGTCAATCTCTTTAAATGGATAAAATTCCTGCGGCATATATCTCCCCTAAGAAACTTAACTTGACGATTCTTACAATGTAAGTTTCGTCAAGTTAAGCAGGGCTAAAGGACAAACGAACGGTTTTTCTCATACGCTTATTTATAAATGTTACTCACTATTGAAAACATTACAGTGCCTAACGACTCTAATGATTGACAAATACAAATTAAAATGCTATATTAAAAACCTGATAAAATTAATATCAGTGGGGCTGTAGTGAAGCGGGATCACGCGACAATGGCATTGTCGTATCACGGGTTCAATCCCCGTCAGCTCCACCAAACTTCAATATGAGTTTTTAAGCCGGAGTGGCGGAACTGGCTGACGCGCACGACTCAAAATCGTGTGAGGTAACCCCTCGTGTGGGTTCGACTCCCACCTCCGGCACCATTCATGTGAATGGGAGTCGAATGGAGCTTTGCGCCGAGCGAAGCGAGGAAAAGCTACCACGAATAGGAGTAGCGGCAGCAAAGCGGGTGGTCGACTTCGCCGAACAGGCGAAGCGCCGACTCCCACCTCCGGCACCAAAACCATAACTCAAACATTTCCTATCTTTCTAAATTTCTCGTAACGCTCTTCCAACAATTTATCTATAGATATCGCCTTTAATTCTTTTAATGACTTTTTTATCTGCTTTTTAACTGCCTGGGTGCTCTTTTCAGGGTCTCTGTGCGCGCCGCCCAGAGGCTCTGGTATTTCTCCGTCTATAATCCCTAGCTCTATTAAGTCCTTCGCGGTAAGTTTCAGCACCTCTGCTGCCTCAGGAGCCTTTAACCTGTCCTTCCACAAAATAGCGGCGCAGCCTTCCGGTGATATAACTGAATAGTAAGCATTTTCCATTACATATACCCTATCACCTATGCCTATGCCAAGGGCCCCGCCCGAACCACCCTCTCCGATAACTATAACAATAACAGGAGTCTTGAGCAATATCATTTCTCTTAAATTATGCGCTATTGAATTAGCCTGGCCCCTTTCCTCAGCCCCTATGCCGGGATAGGCCCCTGGCGTATCAATCAGAGTTACTATCGGTATATTGAATTTTTCAGCGAGTTTCATAAGCCTCATTGCCTTGCGATATCCTTCCGGATGGGCGCTGCCAAAATTCCGCATAAGGTTTTCTTTGGTATCCCTGCCCTTTTGATGGCCTATTATCAAAATTTTTTCTCCGTCAATCTTCCCAAAACCGCCTATAAGGGCCTTATCGTCCTTAAACATCCTATCTCCATGCAGTTCGATAAAATCAGCTATCATCATGTGTATATAATCTATCGTGTAAGGCCTCTTCGGATGCCTTGCTATCTGCACCTTCTGCCACGGCGTAAGAGATTCAAAGACTTCTTTTCTTACTTTCTCAAGCCGAAGTTCAAGCGTCTTTATTTCCTCTGAGAGATCAATGCTTCCGTCAGAAGCCAAAGACTTAAGTTCAGCTATTTTTGCCTCTAACTCAAGTATAGGTTTTTCAAAATCCAAACCGCTAGCCATATTTAATGAGCGCGTGACTTATGGAGCGAACATAAGTCGTTGCGCGAATTAATCCACTATCGTAACTTCTGTATCCTTAGGGATTATTGTATAAAGTTCTCTCACATCTTTATCCAGCATCCTTACGCAACCGCTTGTAGCCTGCCTGCCAACGCTATCAGGATCTACTGTCCCATGAATACCATAACCTTTTACAGAAAGGCCCAGCCATCTTGAACCAAGAATATTATCAGGGCTCTCCGCGGGCACTACAGCGCCCTGGGTATACCAGACAGGGTCTTCTATCTTGTTTATTATGGTAAATGTGCCCACAGGCGTAGAATTGCTCTCTCCTGTTGAAACCCTGTACACCTTTACGATTGCCCCGTCATCCGCAAGAAGTGTTAAAAGATTCTGCGACTTATCAATAAGTATCTTGTATCCGGTCTTTGAGACCTTGAACTTTGAACCTGTACGTATAACATCACTCTCGAGGGAATTGGAGGTTTTAATAAGGTCAATAGTGGTGCCGAATTTTTTCGCTATTTTTGAAAGAGTATCCCCTGGCTGAACCTCATAAAGCACATCCTTGTCAGTTACTATAGATGAAAAAAGTATCTCTATGTTTAGCCTACCGAGCCTTTCCTGCGCCTCGGTTATATTATCTATATTCTGATATTTGTTTAGTATCAAATTATATATATCCCTGGCCTTTACCAATTCTCCATTTTTCTCATAGGTACCGGCTAGTTCAAAAAATCCTTTGCCTAATGCGATTGAATCCTGTCCTTTTTCAGCAGCCTTGTCAAGGACACTCTTGGCTTCATCTAACTTATTCTCCGCTATCAGTCCTTTTAGAGAGGCTGAATCAGAAATAGCCCTGCCCTTATTCACGCCCTTTGTACCAAATGCAACAAACACCAAAAGTACAACAGCCCCCACAACAATCCCTATCCCTATTAGCCTGTTATTCACTATATTGATCCTCCTTATCTATAAGAAAAGAACGCTATAAATACTCCCAGCGCAGCGCCTATAAATACCTGTACAGGCGTATGTCCTAAAAGTTCTATAAGCCTTTCCTGTTTAACTCCCTTATTCAGGTAGATATCTTCTATAATCTTATTAAGCGCCTCTGCCTGCCTGCCGCTTTGCCTCCTGACACCTTGCGCGTCAAACATTATTACAAACGCAAAGAAAAAGGCCATGGCAAAAAACGCCGAGGAAAAACCAAACGTAAAACCAACCGAGGCAGCCAGCGCCGCAACAGTAGCAGCGTGCGAGCTTGGCATGCCGCCAGAACCTACGAACCATTTAAAATTAAACCTCTTCTCGGTCACAACACCTATAATTACCTTAATGGTCTGTGCCACTAGCCATGCCAGGAGCACAGTCAGAAACATCTTGTTTTCCCTGAGGGCTACAAAAAAATTCACTTTTTCTCCTTTTTCTCAAACTGTACGGCGTTTAACATTCTATTATTATATATAAGAGATATGTCCCATAGCAAGGAAAAAGAAATAAAATACGGAGGGATTAAAACTTTAATGTGCCGCCGAGCGTAAATGCTGTTTCATTTACGAGCCTTAACTCAAAATTAATCAGGTACCAGCTCGAAAGAGACGGCATCATGTCGAGCCCCATTACAATGCCGATTTCACTCTTGCTGTTAGCGTTGTATGTGGAGTACAAAAGCCCTGTTGTCGACTGGGTAAAACTTACGTCGACATCTGTGCGCGTAAAAATTAATCCGCCATACGGAACTATATAATAATCACTAAGGCCTAATGGAAGCACATATTTTTTACTGGCCAGCAGGCTTAACTGCCATTCGTCTATTTCAAAATTCTCATCTACAGCTGAGGCTATGCTTATCTTATCAACACCAGCTTTTATCTTCCTGTATTGGCCGTCCAGCGTCAGTTTAATCTTGTAGTTCTCGGATTCCCATAGTTTGGCCTTTACGCCTCCGCCAAATACCAGGCCCGGCTCTGTCTCCACAGAAACACTTTCGTCATTCTGATTCCACGAGATCTTAAGAGTACATGTCCCTAATTTAATATAAGGCTCGAATACATTGTTAAAATTATTGGAGACCTTAAGCACGAAATTCTGGCCTTCTATCTTGGCCTGCGTAACTTCTGAACTAGCATGAAGCTTCTTTTCTGTAATGAATTCCATATCTATGCTCGCCTTTATATTCATATTGTATTCATATATATCGAGAGCTTCATCCACAGCCTTCTGTTTTAGATAGAGGGATTCTTCAGGTATGGAGATATCAGGCCCGCCCACTGTAGCTGCCAGGCAAGGCTGGGTTATGGCGAGAACGAAACATATAAAAAATAATCTCTTCATAAAATATCTCCTTCTAAAATCTCATCGCTCCGCCGAGTGTCAGGGCTGTTTCACTGGCAAGTCTTAACTCGATGCTGTAGGTAAAAGAACTTGTCAGGCTCGGCATTATATCACAGCCTATCAGGAATCCATAGAGAGAGTCATTATTAGCATTAAATATATCCAGGTCATAACCCGGAGCCGCGGGGTCTTTAAATCTGGCTTCCACCGTGGAATCAGAAACCGTCAAACCTGTGTATGGAACAATAAAGACGCTCTGCCATTTTAAAGGGAGCTCAAATTTTTTACTCAAGACAAGCGCCACCTGCCATTCCTCTACCTTAAAATCAGCTCCTGAATCAATAACGCTAGCGCCGGAACGGGTAATCTTGTCCACATCAGGCTCAGTTACCCTATACTGCGCATCCCCTGTCAGCCTAAGACCCATTTCCTCAAGCTCAATAATAACTCCCTTTAACCCTATTCCCCACGCGAATCCCTTAGAAGTCTCCATTGTTACATCATCGGTATCGTTCTGGCGCCATTTAGCATTTAAGCTTGCCAGCCCAAATTTCACATAAGGCTCTACTCTGTTAAAAACGTCAACGCCTAATTTCGCCATGAACCATTGGCCTTCCAGCTCTGCCTTTGTGACCTCTGATGTCGTGTTCAAATCCTTATCAAACATAAATTCCAGATCAAACGCAGCCTTAATCTCCACTGCCTGCTCGTATTCATCCAAGGTATCGTTTATAGCCTGTTCGCGTAATAACGCTGACCTGGGAGGAAGATCCAGATCCAATGGATTTCCTACTGTAATCCCAAAACAGGGGGTTTCTGAGGTAACTATAACACCCAATAGAAATAAAGACAAAAGTAGCCATTTTTTTCTCATTATAACAAAAACTCCTTCTTTATTGTTAAATTATGAATCATTATTCTAATTTATAATGAAGTATACATTATGATATCAACATTGTCAACCCCTCCTACCCATTTTCCTAATAATTGGACTATGGGTTTCCGAAACCCATAGTAGGGGAGCCTTAAGGCTCCCCTACATTGTGGCAGCAATAAAATAAAAATTTTTGAAAGAAAACAGGCCCTCTTGTGTCTACTATATAAAAGGAGGGTATAATTATGGTATCAAAAATATTTTCAGCCACTACTGTTGGTATTGAAGCAAGACAGATTGAGATTGAGGTAGATGTTGCAAAGGGGCTGCCTGCTATTGTTATAGTAGGACTGCCTGATACGGCCATAAAGGAATCTCGCGACAGGGTTCGTTCCGCTATCAAAAATAGCGGGCTTGATTATCCTTCGCAGAAAATCACGGTGAACATGGCGCCATGCGATATTAAAAAAGAAGGCTCATGTTTTGACCTGCCCATAGCAATAGGGATACTCGCGGCTACAGACCAACTGAACTTGGATTATTTAAATGACTTCGTGTTTATTGGAGAACTGGCCCTGAATGGCAGAATAAGGCCTGTAAATGGCTGTCTGCCCATAGCAATGTCTTTAAAAAATCCCCATAAAAAACTTATACTGCCAAAAGAAAATTCATGCGAAGTAAGTGTAGTAGAAGACGTGCCTATGTATCCTGTTGAAACATTAAATCAGGTCTGTGATCTTTTGAGCGGAGCGTCTACTATCTCGTCTATCTCTGTCAACAAAAAAGATTATATTAATCAATCACAAAATTACGAGTTTGATTTTTCAGAAGTAAAGGGCCAGGCATACGCGAAAAGGGCCATAGAAATAGCTGCCGCCGGAGGACATAACATCATCATGATGGGCCCGCCGGGAAGCGGCAAGACAATGCTTGCAAAAAGGCTTCCCACAATACTGCCTGACATGACAATAGAAGAATCTATTGAGACTACAAAGATATACAGTGTATCAGGTTTAATGCCTGTCAAGACACCAATAATAGGAGTGCGGCCTTTTAGGTCCCCGCACCATACTGCCTCCGATGCCTCTCTTGTGGGCGGCGGCAGTGTGCCAAGGCCAGGAGAAGTAAGCCTCTCGCATAACGGCGTATTATTCATGGATGAACTTCCGGAATTCCATAGAAACGTCCTTGAATCCCTCAGGCAGCCCCTTGAGGACGGTTATGTGACAATATCCAGGATAAATTCCTCTGTAAGATTCCCGTCAAAATTCATGCTTGTATGCGCCATGAACCCCTGCCCGTGCGGTTTTTTCACAGACCCGAAAAAGGAATGTCACTGCACCCCCTTGAGGATACAAAAATATCTCTCAAAGGTCTCAGGGCCATTGCTCGACAGGATTGATATCCATATAGAGGTGCCTCCTGTCAGATACAAGGAGCTCTCTAGTGAATCAATGGGAGAAGGGTCGGAAATTATCAGAAAAAGAGTCAAGGCAGCAAGAAATATCCAGCTCGCAAGATTCAAAGAAGACAGGATTTTCTCAAATTCTCAGATGACGTACCGGCTGATCAGAAAACACTGCAGGCTGGATGAGGTATCCAGGGATCTCCTGAAGACAGCTATCACAGAACTTGGTTTCAGCGCCAGGTGCTACGATAAGATCCTTAAGGTTTCAAGGACCATTGCGGACTTGGAAGTAAAAACCAATATTGAACCTGCCCATGTATCAGAGGCAATCCAATACCGCAGCCTGGACAGGAATCTATGGATGTAAAACATTATCTACATTGGCACAATGATAACGGTAACACTAAACTTATCCATTAATCCATTTATCTGCTTACCCACTTATCCACAATGTAGTAGGGGAGCCTTAAGGCTCCCCTACATTAACAAGGAGGCGCGTGAATAAATCATGAGTAATATTAAAAGATACTACATCGAAAACGCGGCTTATTTTTTGACCAGTGTAACAAAGGATAGGATTGAAATATTCAAAGATCCAAAATGTTGCAAGATTTTGCTTGTAACTATTGAATATTTCAAGCTCATTTTGGATTATAGGCTATATGGATTCTACATAATGCCAGAACATCTACATCTGATAATCCATCCTTTTGGCAAATATAATTTCTCATACATAATGCAAATGATAAAAGGCAGTTTTGCGAGAAAATTAAACAAGATTAATGGCAATACGGGGCATATATGGCAGAAGACTTTTTATGATGAATGCATTATGAATTCGTTACAACTAATCAATAAATTAGAATATGTACATAATAACCCTGTAGAAGCAGGACTCGTAACTTCGCTCGAAGAGTATCCATATTCTAGTTATAATCATTATATAAAGACATCTTTCTCGCCAAATCCTATAATAGAAATAGACCTGCCAGAATTATAAAAGTTATCCACAATGTAGGTGACCCTTAAGGGTCACCTACATTTACATTGTGGATGCAATCGTGGATACAGTGGACATAGGGCACCCTTAAGAAATTTATTTTGAAGCTCGCTTGGAACGCTTGCGGACAATGGGGTCTAACATCTTTTTTCTTAACCTGAGATTTTTTGGGGTAACCTCTAAAAGCTCGTCCGGGCCCAGATATTCTATGGAAAGTTCCAGTGTCATTTCTCTGGGAGGCGTGAGCATGATAGCATCATCAGAACCTGCGGCCCTCATATTGGTAAGTTTTTTTGTCTTACAGGGGCTTATATCCAGATCTTCGGGCCTGGAATTCTGGCCGATAATCATGCCCTCGTAAACTTCGACATTCGGGCCTATAAATAATTCGCCTCGTTCCTGCGCATTATTAAGGCCGTATGATGTAGAAACACCTGTTTCGGAAGACACTAAAGATCCGTGAGCATTGACAAAAAAAAGATTTTCGTCCACAGGCTCATATTCATCGAACGCGTGGTTTATTATCGCGGTACCGCGCGTCTTTGTCATGAACATGGCTTTTAAGCCTATAACAGCCCGCGTTGAAATCTCGTATTCAAAATAAACCACGCCCTTTGCGCCTTGGAACATATTTTTAAGACAAGCCTTCCGCCTGCCTACCTCTTCTATGACCACGCCTTGATATTCCGAAGAAACTTCAATGGTTAAAAATTCAAAGGGTTCCATGGTTATCCCGTTTTTTTCAATAAATATTGCTTCAGGCTGGGAAACCTGCAGCTCATAGCCTTCGCGACGCATAGTTTCTATAAAAATCGCCAGATGCAACTCCCCTCTTCCGGACACCAGAAATGTATCAGGGCTTTCTGTTTCATCCACTCGCAACGATACGTTTGTCTCAATTTCTTTAAAAAGCCTTTCGCGAAGCGCTCTGGAAGTAACATATTTACCGTCTCTTCCGGCAAAAGGGCTTTTATTTACGCCGAACATCATTCGGACAGTCGGTTTTTCTATTTCAGGAGGATTAAGCGGAGAAGGATTATCGGCATCAGTTATAGTGTCACCTATGCCTATTTCCTCAAATCCTGCCACAGCCACTATTTCTCCTGATTCAGCGCTATCGCGTTCTATCTGCTTAAGGCCTTCATAACTTAAAATAGCTGTAACCTTGCAAAGTTTCTGGCTCTTGTCCCTTCTGGCAAGAATAACATTCATGCCCTTTGCGATAGAACCTGCTGTAATTTTTCCTATGCCCATCTTGCCTTTATAAAAATCCGAAAGAAGCGCTAACACTAAAATCTGAAGAGGCGCATCTGGATTTACCGCAGGTCTTGGTATTGTTTCCAAAATAGTGTCCAAAAGAGGCGCTATTGTTTCCGAAGGCTTGGCTAGGTCCAATGTCGCAAAGCCTTTTAACGCAGAAGCGTAAATAATCGGAAAATTCAGCTGCTCCTCTGTCGCGTCAAGCTCGCAGAAAAGATCAAACGTACGGTTTATTGTATAGTCTATCCTAGCATCAGCCATGTCTATTTTATTGATTACAACTATTACTTTATGTCCCAGTTCCAGGGCTTTTCTGAGCACAAATCTTGTCTGCGGCATTGGCCCGTCCTTGGCATCCACCAGCAGTAAAACCCCGTCTACCATTCTTAAAGTCCTCTCAACCTCTCCTCCGAAATCAGCGTGTCCGGGCGTATCCACTATATTGATCTTCGTGTCTCTATAAATAACACTGGCGTTCTTGGCCTTTATAGTAATACCGCGCTCTCGCTCCAGATCCATGGAATCCATGATACACTCGCCCATTTCTTCAATGTTGCGGTCTACGTGAGTCTGGCGCAGTATGCTATCTATGAGCGTGGTCTTCCCATGGTCAACGTGCGCGATAATAGCTATATTTCTTATATTCGTTTTTTCTGCCATAAATTTTCTCTGATTATTTAAGATTACAGAATGCTATATAATACTACTTTAGCATAAGATACGCAAGTCTTATATGCAATAACATGTAAAAAATTGCTTTATTTAGCTGCATCTTTTTTTCTCCGCTTACGGCCTCCTTCTGTGGGGCTCCTACTTTTGAGATTTGGGACGAGTGGTTTGGGTAGGGTTGCTTATAAACTACTCCTTTACTTTGGGGCGGGCGAAGAAGTAAATAGGGGTATATTGATACTATTTTCACGATTTATGCTTACCCCTTTTTTGTAATACTCTTCTTTGACAAGATTCCCTTTTTCATCATATTCTTTATAATGACCTATTAATTTGTCATTTTTATGTGTCCCTTGGGAAGCTAATTGACCATTATCATAGTAGGTTTCAAAAGGACCATCAAGTTTATGATTTTCAAAAATCTGCTCAAACATTAATTGTCCATTTTCATAATATTGTTTATATGTGCCATTTAATCTACCCTTTTTATAATTAGATAATGCTTGCAATTGACCAGTTTCATAGTACATGCAGGCAGCGCCTTCATGGTTACCGTTAATATAATTTCCTGTTTCCATTAATTGTCCATTTTCATAATATTGTTTGTATTCCCCTGACATCTTTCCTTTCTCATAATTAGATTCACCCATCAGGAGGCCGCTTTTATAATATGCCTTACCTATTCCATTAAGCAACCCATTCTTGTAGCTCATTTCTGCTTGTAGTTCACCACTTGGATAATAGTCTCGAGATATCCCGTCTAACTTATTATTTTTAACACTCATTTCACTCATTATTTGACCATTTGGATAATATTTCTTTTTAATTTCTCGTGAATCTTCCGCGAATATCTCACCCGCTAGAGCATATTGAATAAATATTAACAATAAAACAATTGCTCGTTTTAAAATTGCATTTCTCATGTTCATACTCCTCTCGATTAACAGATTTTATTCTTTTATTGTACCACAAATCCACCAAAGTTTCAAATTTTGCGAAAAATAGGATTCGATGGGTTTATTACTACCTGGGAATCAAAAGACCCCCGCCACCCCTGCCTAAATGTCAACAGTCTCCTAGGGGAACGTCCCCATTAACACTTGACCATGTATCAGTAGTAGGGCAGCCTTAAGACTGCCCTACTACTTTTTCAATGGTCTCAACTTAAGAATCGCCTTGTCTAGCTCTTTATTAGAGTGTTCTATCTGGGCGATTTTTCTATGCCAATTAAAAAGAGAAAAATTTATCCCTGGGTCTCCTGGAATCATCTTCTCTGCTTTTTTAAGTTCGTTTATCGCCTTTTTATATTGCTTTATTTTCTCGTAACAAAAACTGAGAATTAAATATGCCTTACCTTCTTTACAATCTAATTCTATTGCCTTATTTGCTTCTTTAATTGCTTCTTCGTAGCGCTTGAGATTAAAATAGGCGCTAGCTAAGCTTAGATGGATAGTAATATTATTAGAGTCAAGATTTAACGCCGCATTGTAATTATGTATAGCTTTATTGTACTCCTTCGCATCCATTAACGCATCGCCTAACAGCGCATGAAATCTAGAGTTATCATCTTTATGAGATTTTGCAACAAAGTGTTTAGATGTAATTTTATCAGCCTTTTTCTTCCAAAAGTTGAAATATCTTTCGTTCTCTGAGTCATTATTATTTTTATATATAAGTGGCATTGGTCTGAACCATTGTTTGCAGCTGCCAAATATTAAACCTTCGTAGTTACGTTTCAGTTCATTAGAATATTTCATGATTTTTTTTGAATGACCCCTGTAAATATTTACTTTTACCTCTCTGGCAGAATTTTTAAAGTAATTGAGAACTTCCCTAAGGTAAATAAATCTTGCTTCAGGGTGTTTATTAAATGGCTCGGAGAAAATGAAAGTAAAATAACACTTATTAAAACAATCCATCATTTTACCCAAGATGTCTATCGGCGGCGAATTAAAATGTTCAAATTCATAATATAGGTTTATATCATATTTTTGAGAAAATATTTTATTAGTATATTCTTCATCCAATATATTAACAAAGTCCGCTATCATATGTACTTGCTTAATCTCTTTATGCTTGCTGCAAATTTGTAAATCTTTAATAATACTTTCCGGTGTTCTTGAAACTAAAGCCCGCCTATAAAGTTTTTTTTGTAACTGTTTTCTCGCATAACAAAAATTACAATTATATTTACATCCTTTATAAACCGGGATAAAAGGGTATAGCCCCAGGGATCCATTGCAACCAAATGGCAGAACCTTATGAATTTTTATCATTCTTTCTTTGAATATAGGGAACCAATCGATAGTTATATAGTCATATTTGCTGTAATCTTCTCTTGTTAAATGGTAAGATTGGGGAGTGGTAAATCGTTTATTCACTATATTTGGAACATGACGACCGTCCCTGCCTTCTAATAATTCCTTTATCAATAAAGGAAAAGGGATTTCTGCATCACCCTTGATCACATAGTCAATTTTAAATCTATCTACAATCATTTCGGCAAACACAGTAGCCGTATGCCCCCCAATAATAATTACTATGCTTGGATTTATTTTTTTAAACTCTTTTGCCATTCTACCAATTTCTGATAAAGAAAAATACCAATGGCAGTCCATAGCTATTATTTTACTGTTAGATATTATGTCCTCGGTAACCTCAAAGTACATCTTACCAATCTTAATGCAATCAATGCTATTCATCAGTCCTATTACCCCCATAGGGATACTATAATCACTCTCGTTTCTACTGGGATGGATATATAAAACATCAATTTTATTTTTACTAAACATGTTCTTTCTATGAAAATGAAGAAAATAGAGTTAAAGTATTTAAGGAAATATTTACTTATCCACAACTGTAGGACACCTTTAAAGGTGTCCTACAGTTGTTTTTTAGGCAGGTTAAAAATAAAATTCGAACCCTTCCCGGGCATGCTTTCAACCCTTATGCGGCCCTTATGGAGCGTTATAATATCCTTTGCAATGGGTAAACCCAGGCCAGTACCTTCTTTTTTCTCAGCCACCACCCTTACGAATTTATCAAAAATCTTCTCTGTCTCATCTTTAGTCATTCCAGGGCCTGTATCCTGTATCTCTATTTGAACTTCATCCTGGAGTTCTATTATCTTTACGACAATCCCCCCTTTATCCGTAAATTTCAGGGCATTACCAACCAGGTTCACAAATACCTGCGTTAATTTATCTTTATCGGCATTAATAACAATTTTTGGTCTTGAAAACTCTTTTTTTATACCTATTTTTTTATCATTTACAAGCTTCTCAAACCCCTTCAGGGCCTCATTTGAAACCTCCACTATATCCAAATCTTCTTTATTAAGCTCCATCTTCCCTGATTCTATCTTGGATAGATCCAGCAAGTTATTTACCAGCCTTGCCAATCTTTCAACAATCCTGAAGATATCATTCAGTACTTCCTTTTGTTTCGGCCCCACATCTCCTACATACCCTTCAATAATATTATCCACGTTGCCTTTTATAATCGTAAGCGGGGTCCTGAGCTCATGCACTACATTTGCCACAAAATCGGATTTCATCCTGTCCAGTTCCATAAGTTTCTGATTTGTCTTTTCAAGTTCATCTTTTTTTAACGCTATCTCCTTCTGAAACTGCTCCCTCTGAAGCCTTGCCCTGTATTCAGCAATTGTCTTCCTGATCATCAATGGCACGGAATCTTCATAACCTTCCCTCTTTGGCAGATAATCAAATGCGCCCTCCTTCATAAGCTGTGCCGCTACTGATTCATCTCCCTGGCCTGTTATCATCACTACAGGCGTCTTTATGTCTTTCTTCATTATCTCCCGCAATGTCTCAAGCCCGCTTTTTTTAGGGAGGTTGTAATCCAACAAAGCGATATCGTATGCCTCTTTTCCTAAAGTAGCTATGCCTTCCTCACCTGAAACAACATGAGCAATCTCATAATCAAAAGAATTATCGCGCTGGAGCTTTTTTTGTACTATTAAGGCATCAGTAGGGTTGTCTTCGACAAGTAATACTCTAAGCTTTTCCCTTGGCATTGAGTCACACCTTTCCGTTTGTAATTATCCACGCTGTAGGGGAGGTTTAAACCTCCCCTACAGCGTGGATAACCTTTTATTTAAAGTAAAATAAAATGTGGCGCCTTTTCCGGGTTCCGAATCCAGCCAGATCTTCCCCCCGTGATTCTCAACTATTTTTTTAACAATGGTAAGGCCTGCGCCTGTCCCCTCATACTCACCTTTGGCGTGAAGCCGCTGGAATATCTGAAAGACCCTGTCATGATATTGCTTTTCTATGCCTATACCATTGTCCTTTACATAAAATTCATATGCATCGTCCCTGTCAGAATAGCCCAGTTCCACAACAGGCCTAACATCCTTTTTAGAGTATTTCACCGCATTGGAGATAAGGTTCGAAAATACCTCTGATATGCGTATCCTGTCACACGTTACCTTCGGAAAACTCCCTGCAATCTTTAAATCTACTTTCTTTTCTTCCAGAGAATACTGCAGGTTCTTTTTTACTTCAGAAAGGACCTCATTCAAATCCACATCCGGCTCGATATTTTTAATCCTCCCTATCCGCGACAAATTCAAAAGGTCTTCGATAAGCCCAGTCATCCTGGTGCTGGACTCCGATATAGTCTTCAGGTATTCTTTCCCATCCGCGTCTAATTTTCCCGAATAATCCTCCATTAAAAGTTTCGTAAACGCCTTAACGCCCCGCAGGGGTTCCTTTAAATCATGCGATACTATATAGGTAAAATCATCCAGTTCTTTATTTTTTAAGCCCAAGGCATTGTTCGCCTCGGCAAGCTGGGCTGTCCTCTCTTTTACCTTGTTCTCCAGGTTTGTGTACAACTCTTTAAGTTCCCCTGCCATCCTGTTAAACCCTTCCGCAAGGTCCTGTATCTCGTCTCCTGTTTTTATATCAAGACGATAGTCAAGGTTGCCGGTCCCTATTACCTCCGCGCCTTCGTAAAGTTTTTGAATAGGATTCGTGATGGAGTTGAGTGTATAGAAAATAACGAATATTGCTATAAAAGCTACAACCCCTACTATTATAAATATTAAGGTATTTATAATAGCTATTCGGTTTTTAATGTATTTTTTATTTTCGTCTATCTGCAATAACTCCTTATCCACTGCCTTATTCAACTGTCCCTTTAAGTCCTCTTGTAATTTTACAAGGTCCCATCCCCTCTCTTTGACAATCCTATCCTGCGCGTCAATGATTGCCAATAACGCGGTATTGAACCTATCGAGATCGTCCTCTATCCCCTTTATCAAAACCAGTTCTTTGTCAGAACTCGCAATGTTCTTGTATCTATTTACATACTTTTTAAGATTAAAATATACCTCTGAATAACTATCCGTGATTTGCGACTCCTGTTCATTAAGGTAATTCGCGATAATCCTGGAGGCGCTAAAAAATTCCTCTTTCAATCTTATTAATATCCACCTGGCAGGTATGCCCTTTTCTAAAACCGTATTGATATTCTGGGTCTTTTTAATAACGGCCTCGTTATCCTGTAGCAACTCATCTATCTTTTTCTCCAGTTCTCCCTTTATATATAACACCTCCGCTATATCTGCCTCTTTGCGATCAAACGCGCCTATGTTAGCCTCCATTGCCTTCATAATATTTTTATCAGACTCAGCTATGTTATCCACATATTTCTCTATGCCTTTCAGGCGCGCATGGCGGCCGTAATCCTTGAGTTCCTTATCTATGTTCTGCCTTAACTGATAATACATATTTTTGTAACTCTCATCCCCGGTCAATATGTACTGGCCGCTCAGTCTCCATGTTTCAGAAACATCTTTTTCTATATTCGAAATATTATGTATTGCGGGGATGTCCTCTGTCAGGGCAGCCCCTACTCCCAATTTAGACGAGATCCCGGTCTTTCTCAACGCAAGAATCTTCTCTACGGCATCTGTGAATTTCTTCTGATCGGCAAAGATCGAATCTATATAACCGTTGGATTCTGTCTTAAGCCTTACTATGGATTCTATTAGTGATTTGACCTCATCCGAAAGCTCTATCAAACCTGAGGCCAAAGACCGTTCCTTGTCCGACAAAGAATACCCGTAATAATTCTTATAATCCCTGATATCTTTCCGCAGGATGGATAAGTCTTCAATAAATGACTCCGGGTTTTTTCCTCGCTCGCCAATAATATAGTTGAGCAGGCCGTCCAGCAGAATGGAAAATCTAGAGCTTATGCTCATTATAAGCTGTGATGCAGGTATGTATTGGGCCTGTATCAACAAAAGGTCTTGTTCCTTGAGCATTTTATTTTCCTCAAAACTGAACAGTTCATCCATAATCTTTTTATATTTAACTTCTACCCGGCGCATATTACCTGATAATTCCTTCATTTTCTTCTCTGCCGCAAATATACTTCCTGCGTTTACATTTATATCTTCAGCCAAACCCTTTGCCTCGTTAAACAGTAATGCCTCTTCCTCACTGGACATAAATCTACTAAGCGCCGCCATATTCTCCTGCATGCTTTTATAGGAACGTTCGAACGCAACCCTAAAATTCTCATTGCCTGTTATCAGGAAATTATTTAATTCTAAAAGAACATCCTCGAGTGAGATTGAGATCTGGTAGGTGGCGTGGGAGGCGGGCAGATCCCTCGCAAAAACCTGACTTAGGCCTTTATAGATATGCCGCATACTGTAAATAGAAACAATACCCAGGGCTATAACCAAGAGGAATGTTATAAAAAAACTAAGGCCAATCTTCCTGCTTATGCGCATAGAAGAATTGTATCATAGAGGAGGTTTTACTTCAAGAATTAATAAAACATGCTTAACTTGACAAAACTTACAATGTAAGTTTTGTCAAGTTAAGCTATAGGGATTGCTGAAAAAGTCCCTTGATTCCTGATATCGATTCCTCGTCGGAGAAAATTCCGTTCTCCGACGGTAAAATCCATTGCTTTTGTCCTCTTTTTAAGGTATACTTGGTCTTAAAGGGAGGACAAAATATGCTAAAGAAAGAATCCGGACAGAAAGACTTCTTCGACAGTTAC
>JBDRBM010000027.1:0-5071 GCA_043822665.1 Candidatus Omnitrophota bacterium | reverse complement strand
ATTGTCAGGGGCCATCACGAGCGTATGGACGGTTCTGGTTATCCTGATGAGTTAATAGGGAAAGCTATTCCTTTTGGAGCCAGGGTACTGGCTGTACTCGATACATTTGACGCTATGACAGATTACGCCATGACAGAGTCTTCTTCGGGATCCCCTCGGGCTTATGAAATAAAAAAGTACACAGTAGAAGAGGCTCTGAAGTATATAGAGGATGAGAGCGGAAAGCTTTTTGATCCGCGTGTAGTAGAAGCGCTAATAGCTGTACAAAGAGATGACAAACGGCAGGCAGAGCGTAAAATAGATGAGCCCCTGCTCTCGTCTAATGCCAATATCGGAGAGGTCGCTCTGCCTGCTAATATAAAAGATGATATAGATTTGCGGGAATATCTAAAAGACGCTCATCAGATACAGATATGCGGGGAGAGAGTAGATGGCATAGAGTTTAGCGAGGAATACTCTGCTATACTGCGCGATTTAGTGGCAGGACTTCCAAGCGATATAAAGATAATACTTGTTCAGCATAATAAAGGTTCTCCTGATTCAGCTGAGAAACGGCTCCTCTTCTTTGACGAATCAAAAGGAGAGCCCCGATGGATCTTTTCCCACGCAGGCACTCGCAATAATACAGGTAAATTCATATACCTCCCCAAGCAAGCATTTGAAGAAATCTCAAGAACCGAAGAAGGCAGAAAATTTCTCGCAAAGCTTATAGTTTATGAAACAAAGCATTTTGATGAGATTGGCCGAACTCAGTTGAGTTCGGCACTTCCTCGGACATTTCGTCCTCGGTCGCTTCGTAGCGGAGTTTACACTGAGCGAGATGAAGTGCCTCGCAATGACATAATAGAACTAAAGGATTTTGTAAAAGGATATCTGGGATACAGGCTTTATCCAAAGCCCATAAGACAGATGATACATAAGATAGATTCTATGACAGCTGAGATAAAAAGGCTAAGTTCTGTCATAGGAGATATAGACAAACTTCTTGAAAAAATCAGGAAGCTTAAAACAAAAGAGGAGAGAGAACTAGGCGCGCCTGAAGTTGTAAAACTCATGGAAGAGCTGGAAAATAAGCTAAAAAGATCCGAGAGATTTGAGAAAAGAAAAGCGCTTGAGATTATTTCTAGCCTGAAACAGGAAATAGCTTCAGGAAGGTTTGAAAATGTATTGTCAAGATTAGGCAGGGGAAAAGATGGGGCAAGGGCGTTATTGAACAGGTATCTTGGTATAGTTTTTGAACGAAGAACCAGGCTTGAAATTTGGCTGAGAGAAAAGAATGTTTACCTGCCGATGCAGGAATGGAGGCGTGAACCAGATGCTTGGAACTTCTCGACTCGCTTCGCTCGCTCGAAGAATATTGCAGAAACAGAAATCACTTCTCCGGAATTTTACTGGGCAGCCAAGGTTCCTACGATTGTAAGAAAATACATAGCGCAGCTTATAAGCCAAGGCAGCCTTGGTTCGGATATCCTGGGGGCAAGAGGCGCTGTAAGAATAGATTATGCAGGAAACGGAACAAGCGATGACTGGTTCTTGAACGTGGGGTTAGATGATCTTTCAAGAGATCCTTCAACCGGTAAGCATAAATATGGGCCGATGCCATCGCCGAACCTTTTCTTCCGGGAATTATCAGGATTCAGCGGTGAAACTGCCAATCACTTCAGAAAGCTATGGTATGAGGGAGATAGAAACAAGCGGAATAAAAATAGAAGGCAGTTAATAAGCATGTACCATAATTATCGCAAGACTGATATATTGCGCGGATATGTATGGAACAGGGATAAACAGGTTTATGCAATTTCCTGGTCAGATCAAGAGGGCAATAGACATAACGAAAAATGGATGCTTATAAAAGATATATTGAGAAATGAACCGGCTGCTTTTATTAAAGAGGCTCAAGAAGCAACTGCTCCAAAACTTGCTTCAGGAGAGACCATAAATACTGAAGCTATTCTGCGAAATACATTTCAAGAGGAATACGAAACGCTTTTCTTGGAAGAAGGGCCTGTAAAGGCAGCTTACAATATTTCCAAAGTTTATTATCAGGATAAAAAGGATGAAAGAGGCATTGATTTAATAGTAAATAATATAATGTTTGCCAGAAAGATAGCTGATATCGCATCTATCCACATCTCAGGCCTTTTAAGCAGGAAAACGCGCCTAAAATTGATTGCAGCTAGTATGGTTTTTGGCATTCCTTATAAGAATCTAAGGCACAGCAGACTTGACAAGGATATAATCCTACTTGCGTCAAAAATAAATGATATTGATAAAGGTATTTCAGGGTTAGGCCTGGAAAAAGATAATGCCATTATTGACAAGATAAAAAGGATGATTAAGGACAGGATTGATACTCCGGAAGAACTTTTGTTATACCTTGCGCTTAAAACAAACCAGCTGGATATGTCTTCCACCATAGGTACAGATATGTATATGGAGATGATTTATGTTGTTTCTGCTATTGCGAGCGATTATGGGCTTACAGAGCTGGCTATAGAGATAAACAACAGGGCATTAATGCATTATGACCCAGGCATGTATAAATGGGTCAAGGACATAATAGACAAAAAGATAGGCATGCAGGAAGAGTCCGCAAGCGAATATATGAATGAGCTTTCCACAAGACTTGAAACTGTATTAAGGCAAAAGATGCAGGAAGCCGGGCCTGAAGGCGTAAATCCACTAGATGTAAAAATTATTCCGAGAAAAGGGCCGAAGGACTTTGTAAGCGTGATTTTGAAGATGCTCGAAAAAATGGGGGACAGGGGAGCCATTTTCAATATAAGGAACCCGAGTAATATTTTTAGCCGCATAAGGTCAGGTGAGTTTCGCGATATAGTAGACGAATCATTCGACACTATAGTTGATATTATTGGGATGAGAATTATAGTGCCCGGGGATAATGATAGAGCCTGCTATTATGTGGAAAGTATTCTCAGGGGTATATTCAGAGAGCCAGGCTTTTTTTACGCGCAAGAATTGTTAGAAGAATATGACGATTATATAGCAAAGTCGCCAAAGGCTAATTACATGGTGCCTCCTTACAAGGGGATACATATGACCATAGCGCGTCAAGTAGCAAGAAAGAAAGTGAATATAGAAATCCAGATAAGGACAGGATATATGGATAGGCTTAGCCATGGAGTGCTTTCTGACAGCGCGAGAAAGGCAAGAAAGGCTGGTTTAAAAGCAAGTTATATGAACGGCTATAATCCTGATATAGGAGTGGATCTTACGAAAAATATAAATGAGATTAAAAAACAGCTCAGAGAAGGAACTATGGAGCATAAAGGTAATCTAGCTCTTATATTTGTAAATGCAGGCAACAACAGATTCATAGTGGAACTGCCAAAAAGCGCGAAAGGGCCTACACCTGTTGACGTAGTATGCCATAGAAAATTTAATTATAGCGATATATTGAATTTTGGAGATATAGCTCTTATCAGAATGGGAGAGAAAAGAAATATAGGCCCAGGAGTGCGATTAGAAACCGGAGACGAAATTGAGATAAAGACAAAAGGCACAAAGCCGGATAGATCAATAAACCAGGCTGAAAAAGAAAGGCTTAAAGAGTACGTAAGATACGCTACTACTCACAGAGCTATGCTTATATGTAAATATCCTACGGATAGTTTGCTTAAAGATGCGGCTCGATCAGGCAGGGTAAAACTTAATAAAATAGGCATAAATTTGAAATCCAGAGATACTATGGCAGACCTTGCCTCTATCGCAAGGAGGATATATGGTTTTAGCGAGGAGGCATGGCAGGATGAACTAGCAGCGGCTGTTGAAGGAGGGATAATAGAAGTTACTGAAATCAGGGCTAATCTCAGAGAAGTTCAGGCCCTTATAAGCGCATTAAACAAGCCCAGGCCCCTGGCTTCAGGAGAGACAATTAAACCAGCGAGCGGATTTATAGAAGGGGCAAAGAGAATTTTTAGATCTTTGACAGACAGCCAGGATTTTGAGGCGCATTTGGACGCATTAAGTAAGGCCTTGAAGGAAAATGACAAGGAATCGGCTTTAGTGGAATTGGATTATTTTAGGCGATCAGGCAATAGACAAATTTTAAAAGGCCTTTTAGAGATACTTTTCGATGAAAAGATAGACAGCGCTATGCACAATAGCGAAATAATAGAAATAGCCTCTCTTATAGATTATATAAGAAACAAAGAAGGCCTGAAAGAACAAGAACAAAAGGAAACAGAGCAGGTTTTAAGACTTGAGACAGCCCCTATAGAAAATTACCACCCTTATTTTTTTGATGAAGAAGACGGGATTTACTATCAGTTTAATAATTTAGTTATTCCTAATCTGCATAAGGATTTTAGCCAGGATATTGCAAAAGGCGGTAAAATAAAGGGCCAGACTCCCGGTGGAGTGTCATTCTACAGAGACGGAGCTGAATTCTTCGGCGGCCATCAGGCGGCAATGCTTTTAATGGAATCCGGCATAGGGCCTGAAAATATAGAGATTGTGGTTAATCACAGAAATAATCCAGGGCTTAAGCAGGGAGAAAAAGGATTTTACGGCATAGATTGGTTTATAAAAGGAGAAAGGCCGTTGACTGAAAATGATAAGCTGAGGGTAAAAAGGCATTTTGACCTTACAAATGACGGCAGGCTGAGAGTTAAACCCCAAATCAGAAAGGCAATCAGAACAATAAGCAAAAGGTCTTATAATCTGGCATTCAAACCAGGCTTTCATTTTATACTTTATAATTTTGTGGAATACAGGCTTGAATACCAGCAGGGATCGGACGAACTGCTTAAAAGCAATCTTGTTGCAGGAGCCATAATAAACAATCTTATGGAAGGCGGGTATCTGGTTACAACAGCGGAAAAATGGTTTTCAGATGATGAGGCATTATACCCCTCTGTTGGAATCCCGCCGGTTACGGCTTACGGTTTTCTTGGAGACAGGCCGTTGACCGGCAGGGCAAGGGTTTATAAAAAATCGGATTCAACCATTGATGAAAAATGGCTGGACAGCTATTTTGAAAACGAATTAAAAGAAACTGTAAGATATAAGATGAAAGAATACACAAAGGAATTAAAGATATTGGACGCAG
>JBDRBM010000026.1:0-32442 GCA_043822665.1 Candidatus Omnitrophota bacterium | reverse complement strand
CTCTCTTAATTTTCAAAGAAATAGTTTATTATTATTGATTATTCACATATTCACAGTATCAACAAAGAAAGAAAAAGTAGCAAAAAGAAAGAAAAACCACTACTACGAGTTTATTAACCAGTAACATATTATACGAGGAGGTGCGTTATGCACAGAAAAATCTGGTCTATAGCTATGGCAACAATGTTGTTGCTTAGTTTGGCAGCAGTAAAAAACGCTTTTTGTTATAGGGTCCCCCCGGAGGATAGCAATATTAATTATCTTTATGTGTTTGGGCCTGATGGTAAAAAGGGTTACGGGGCAACAAAAGCGCCGCAGGTCATATTTTTGCGTGTCCCTAATAACTACACAGGGACGATTGAAATTTCTATATACGATCCTGACGTTAGTAACTATCTCGACGAGAAAAGCGGCCAATGGAACACGGAGACCCGCTTTTCTGTTTTTGGCGGAGAGAAAGCGTATTCTTCGCTGGCAGGTGTGAGCGAGGCAAATATAACTGATTTTTACCAGGGGACGCTTATTGCCGAGAAAACATTTGGCGAAGACAAGTCATACGATAGGCAGTATTATCGTTTTTCCCCTATAGATGCGTCAAAAGGAGAGAAGGTAGGCGATTATAGTTATTTTAAAGTAGTTGTCGAAGGTATCAGCGGCGATGATAACAATGTGTTTGCCATTGAAGTATCTCCTGATCAGGCAGAGGCTTTTAGTCAGGCATTAAATTTAAGATTATCTGAAAAACGCGGCAGGAAAATGGCTCTTTACCCGGCAATACCTAAAGATGCCTCAAAGCTGGTAGAATACAATTTTGACCTTGATCCTGACGGCGGAGACATTGAATTAATTAGCGCGACTAAGGCCTACAGGATTAATGGTTCTGGCTCAGGCGTGTGGGCGAATACAAAAATCGATGTGGATCCCAGTGATGCGGGTAAGAGATGGGTATATGAGATAACAAAAGCCACTCAACCCAATGCGAATATGGCCATGTATCTCGCTACAAGCGATGGAAAGGCAGTGCCTGTATTTTTCAGGCCAGGCGCAGAAGGCCCGAAAATGGTTTTTGTAGAGGTCCCTAAAATAAAAGCGATAAAACAAAAAGAAGAACCGTGGATGGAATCAAAGCTCTCGTGTAATACCTTTACATTCGATGGCTCAAAGTCATATGATCCTGATAAACAGGAATTAAGTTATTTTTGGGATTTTGGCGATGGCACCACGAGCACACAAATAAGGAGCATGCATACTTATAAGGACGCGGGGAAATATCTTGTTAAATTAACTGTAAAGGATAATTCAGACGCGGAATGCGATACAGCAACTACCCAGCAGATGGTAAAGGTAAACCAGCCGCCGTGCGCAGTAGCGGCAGGGCCAAGTATCAGCTGTATCAATAATGAGATTATCTTTGACGGCACTCAGTCAACTGATAGCCCTGAAGACAAACTCAGTTATAAATGGGATTTTGGTGATGGAAAAACAATGGAAGGCGCAAAGGTAGCGCATAAATATGCCAAAGGCGGGAATTATCTCGTTACGCTTACTGTCGCGGATGATTCAGGTACTATGTGTGATACCGGAGTGGATAGGCTGAATGTAGCGGTAAATACCCCGCCTACTTCCGATGCCGGCGGCGATATTATAATGTGCAAAAAAGACCCTAACGACCCTCTTGAAGTCACATTTGACGCATCCAAAACAAAGGATGCGGACAGCGATCAACTGGCCTATGTATGGGACTTTGGTGATGGAGAAACAGCGGAAGGCAGGACCATAACTCATCGGTACGCAAAGGGCGGGGAATATATCGCAAAGCTCCTGGTGACAGATGGCACAGATACGGACTGCAATAAATCTACCGCGAAGAAGGTCGTTACCTTAAATAGGGCCCCGTTGGCGGACGCGGGTGATAACAAAAAGATATGCGTTACAGAGAAAGCTGATTTTGACGCGGCCGGATCGTATGACAGCGACGGAGATGTCATTACTTATACATGGGACTTTGGCGATGGAGAAACAGCAAAGGGCAAGGCCGTGTCGCATAAATTTGCGAAAGGCGGCGTTTACAAGGTGAATCTTATGGTTGATGACGGTTCCGGCATGGATTGCTCATCGGCTGTTGATACAACTCTGATAGATGTCAATTCAACCCCTAATGCTGGTATCGACGCTAAGGATCTCGCGTGTGTTAACCAGGATGTCAAGTTTGACGGCTCAACCTCAAGCGATCCTGACGGTGATAAACTTACTCACACATGGGATTTTGGCGATGGCACTACAGTAACGGGCGCGAATGTGAAGCACAATTACGCGAAAGGCGGCATGTATAAGGCAACGCTCTTTGTTGACGATGGCAAGGATTCTGATTGCTCAGGCGCGACAAAAGTGCACTATATAAACGTAAATACGCCTCCTGTGGCTGAAGTAGGCCCAGATCTTAAGGTTTGCGTAAATTATGAGATAGAGTTTGACGGTACAAAATCCCATGATGAAGATGGAGATAAACTGACCTACAAATGGGACTTTGGAGACGGGACAACGGCAGTAGGCCCTAAAGTTAAACATGCGTATAAAGATATAGGCACTTATAAAGTGACGCTTAGTGTTGTCGATGATTCAGGCACTGATTGCAGCGCATCCATTGACACGCTGGTGGCCACAGTCAATGCTGAACCAATTCCTGTTATAGAAGTTATGTAAGCGAGGGATGTGGTCCATGCCACGGAGGCCGCATCCTAACCTGCCCCCTTGACATTTGCTTAAAGGACTATAAAAAGAAGGATAGTTTATAGGTCATAACAGTGAGTGTCAAGGGGTTACATTTATACACTTTGGGCGTACGCTTGCGCCTGTTTGACCTTCCTGTTGCGTCTTAAAAGAAGATAAAGAAGATTTTGGCCAGGCCCTTTTTCGTGATATAATAGTATAAGAAAATCAGAGGGCATTTCCAAGCCCTTTTATAAAGAACGAATCGAGGAACCAATTAAGGGAAGAATGTTTAAGAGAATAGCGGTTTTTATATTGTTTATTGTATCGTTTATTCTGATGGCGCCGTTTTGTCTTGCTGAATCCAATAGCCTGACCATTGTTTTTACAGGTGATATGCGCGGTGAGATAGAAAATTGTCATTGCCCCAAGGAAGATTTTGGAGGCCTGCCCAGAAGGTCAAAATATATATCAGGCGTACGCAAGAAAGTCAGTGATTTATTGCTTCTTGAGGTCGGGGATGTCCTGCCGTTATTGACCTCGGAATCTGAGAGAAACGAGATTTCCCACAACGCCTTTATATCGTTCAAGGCCATGAACATGATGGGTTATGATGTTATGAATGCGGGGGAGAGCGACTTTATTTTAGGAGATGATTTTCTGGCGCAGAAAGAGTCATCGCTTTCATTTTCTCTAATATCAGCCAATATAGTTGACTATTATACTCAGCAGCCATTCTTTAAGCCATACGTAATAAAGACTATGAAGAACGGATTGCGGGTAGGCATGCTCGGCTTGGTAAACGAGAGATACGTAATAAATTCAAAAAAACTGGATATAGCGCCTTATAGGACGATAGCGGCAAAATATATACCTGAATTAAGGGCTAAGTCGGATATCGTTATTGTATTAGGGCATCTGGGACTGCCATATTCCATAAGCCTGGCTGAATCGATAGAAGGCATCGATGTTATCCTGAGCGGCCACTGGGATGCTGATAGCCAGGAGCCTATGAAAATCGGCAATACGCTTGTTATGCCGACGTCGTATCATTCCAGAAAGATAGGGAGATTGGACCTTGATATAAACAAGGGCAAGGTTTATTCATATAAATGGGAATCAGTGGTGCTTGACGGAGAGTATGATGGCGACAAGGCCATGGAAAGCCTTGTCTCAACGATGCACCGGCCGGAAATACCTGAAAAGATTGTGTCTACCCAAGCCGAAACCATAAAAACAGCTGCCAGTGTTATCCCTTTAAGGGTCATGGTGTTTTACACACCTGGCTGCAGAGCTTGCATGGAAATAGAACATGGCACCCTGCCGAACATAGAGAAAAAATACGGCGAAGCCATAACAATTGAGCAATACGACATAAGCCTCGCGAATAATTATGAGCAGATGATTAAGCTTGAGAAATTATACGGGGTTGAAGGCGGGTATGTTCCTGAAATAATTGTGGCAGGATATGTTTTGATGGGCAAAGAAGAAATAGCCGCAAATCTGGATAATACCATACAAAAGGCATTGGCCGATTCCCCAAGCTTAAAAAAAAACGATTTTTTAGCGTCGCAAGCCGCTGAATATCATCCCCCGGCATTAGATCTTATACTTTCCAGATTTGAATCCTTTAGTATATATGCTATAGCGGCAGCAGGCCTCCTGGATGGCATTAATCCATGCGCATTTACAACGATAGTATTCTTTATTTCGTTCCTTGCCTTTGTAGGGTATAGGAAGAAAGAGTTATTTTTAGCAGGTCTGTCTTTCACATTAGCTGTATTTATCACGTATCTCTTGATAGGACTTGGTATATTCAGGTTTTTGAGGGCCTTAAGATATTTTAGTTGTATTGCCATGGGGATAAATATAGTTATAGGCGGATTGGCTTTTATATTGGGGATAGTGAGTCTTATAGACTACATAAGGTTCAGCAGGACAAAAGATACGAAAGCTATTATATTAAAATTGCCGCAGTCTATAAAAAACAGGATACACTCAGTCATAGGTTCTGATTTTAGGACAGAAAAAGATGTAAAGAGAGGCTTGCTCAGGGTAATATGGGTTGCCTTTACGGCTGGTTTTATGGTGTCTGTGTTGGAATCTTTATGCACGGGCCAGGTGTACCTCCCTACCATAGCGTTTGTTTTAAGGATACCCGATAAGAAGATATCCGCGTTTCTTTACCTTATAATATATAACCTCGCATTTATCATGCCTTTAATAATAGTTTTCTTCCTTGGACTTTTTGGAACTACATCAAAGACCTTTTCCAGGTTTATGGAGCGCCGCATAGGCCTCGTAAAGCTGTCAACCGCAGTCCTGTTTTTCGCCCTCGCCGCCACCCTCCTAATCTTCAGATAGTACATTTATACATGACGCTATCCCCTGCCCTAAAAACGAAACATAGCAAAATAAGATTATAATTGACGGGTAGAGCTTTTTGGAATAGACTTATCCTGTATGAAAGCTATATTATTATATATATTAATAGTAGGGCTATGCCTGACTGGATGCGTGTCACAGGAATACAACACCGCTACAGGCAAGCAGGATATCATGTTTATCAGTGCTGACAAAGAGACAGACATGGGCCGTCGTATAGCGGAAGGCATTGAGAAAAATCCTGAAATCAAACTTGACCCTGATCCATTGATGACAAAGCGTGTAAATGACATAGGCCAGAAAATAGCCTTTGTCAGCGACAGGAAGGAAGTAAGTTATACATTAAGGGTAATAGATAAAGACGATGTCAATGCCTTTGCTCTGCCGGGCGGTTATGTTTTTGTCTTTAAAGGCCTTGTGGAAAAGGCGGATAGCGATGATGAGGTGGCTAGTGTTATTGCCCATGAAATTGCCCACGTAGTCGCCAGGCATTCTATAAAAAGGCTTCAGGGCGGCCTGGGGTACAGCATACTTCAAATATTGATGGTAGTGACAGGCGCTGCCCCTGGCAGGGAAGCCGCAAACATTGACGCTGCTTTTGGCCACCTTGCAATGTCATATTCAAGAGAAGATGAGGCGCTTGCGGATAGGATCGCTATTAAGTATCTTAAGAAGGCTGGCTATGACCCGTTTGCCATGTTATCTTTTCTGGAAAAACTCCAAAAGGTGAACAGGGAACAACCTATAAGGCCGTATTCAAGTTATCGTTCTCATCCGTATATAGCTGACCGCATCAGAATGGTAAAGCAGGAGCTGACAGGCGAAATAGGTTTCAGTGATTATATGAACAAGACGCCAGAATACTAACCTAGGAGGGAAGATGGCAAAAAGAAACGATTTTACCGCGGAGGACCCATGGCGTATATTCAGGATTATGTCTGAGTTTGTAGATGGTTTTGATGAATTGTCAAAGATAGGACCGGCAGTTACTGTGTTTGGTTCTGCCAGGACAATGCCAGGCGATAAATACTACAGGCTGGCCCAAAAGACAGCAGAGCTTTTATCCAAAAATGGGTTTTCTATTATTACAGGTGCTGGCCCGGGAATAATGGAGGCTGCCAATAAAGGCGCTAAAAACGCTAAAGGAACTTCTATTGGCCTGAATATACAGATGCCGATAACGCAAAGGCCTAACAAGTTTATAACCAAGCTTCTGGACTTCAGGTATTTCTTCTGCAGAAAAGTAATGTTTGTGAAATACGCCAAGGCCTTCGTGATATTTCCGGGAGGTTATGGGACAATGGATGAGTTTTTCGAGTCAGTTACTCTAATACAGACAGGGCGTATTGAAAAGTTTCCCATTATCCTTGTAGGTAGTGTCTACTGGAAAGGCCTTATAGACTGGATGACGCAGGACATGTTAAAAGCTGACCGCATAGTAAAAGAAGACCTGAATATGTTCTGTGTAGTCGATACAGCAGAGGATGTCCTTAGAATTGTAAAGGATTTTTATTCAAAATAGGGTTATTTTGGTGTATAATACAAAGATATGAAACACAGGTTTATCAATGAGTTTAAAGAGGGAGAGGCAATAGAGTCTGTTTATCTAGTGCGAGAGAAGTCTTTTGACAAGGCAAAAAACGGCTCATCCTACATATCACTCGAACTTATGGATAAAACAGGTATGGTAAATGGCCGCAAATGGGATGCCTCGAAAAATCTCTTTGACTCTTTTAAAGTAGATGATTTTGTAGTAATAAAGGGTAGGGTTGAGATCTACAGGAAATACCCGCAGCTCAACCTGGATTCAATATGCAGGATAGATGATTCAGAAGCGGATGCGTCACTTTATATACCGACTGTTGATAAAAACAGGGATAAGATGTTAGAAGATTTTCTTTCGAACATAGGGCAGGTTAAAAATCCAGATCTCAAACAGCTGCTGCATAATATTTTCTCAAATAAGGACATGGCTTCTAAATTTAAAGATGCGCCGGCAGCAACCGATTTTCACCACCCTTATCTGGGAGGGCTTTTGGAACATAGCCTATCGTGCGTAGAATTGGCAGTCCTTCTTGGAGAGCGCTATGCCGGCATAGACATTGACCTTCTTGTCTGCGGCGCGGCATTGCATGATATAGGAAAGATAGAAGAACTTTCCTATAAAAGGAGTTTTTATTATACGGATAAAGGCAGGCTCGTTGGCCATATAGTGCTGGGCGTAAATATAGTTGATGGGGAGATACGCAAGATACCCGGTTTTTCAGAGGAGCTAAGAAACCTGATTTTACATATCATACTTAGCCATCATGGCGAGCAGGAATGGGGTTCACCCAAGAGGCCCATGTGCATCGAGGCTATAGCCCTTCACCATATAGATAACCTGGACGCCAAGATTAACGGTTTCATGCAATTTGTTAACACATATAACGACCCATATTCCAGCTGGACAAAACATAGCAAAATGTTCAAAGAATTTCTTTATAAACGTTCGGTAGCTAAAAATGAGGAGGTAGCCTATGAAGAAAAAGGCTAAAAAGAAGGCTTTAAAGGCCACGAAAAGGACTGTGAAAAAAGTCAAGAAGCGTGTAGCAAAAAAAGCCAAACGCAAAGCTGTCAAGTCAAAAAAGAAATCCGTAAAGACAGTAAAGCAGACCGCGTCAATGAAAGTAATAGCCTCAGGCGCATCTCTTGAAGAAATAGGGGTGGTGACGCATTATTTTCCTCATGTCGAAGCCGCTGTTGTCAAAATGACCAATGGGACATTGAACATAGGGGACGAGATTATTCTAAAAGGCCACACCACGGATTTTAAGGAAAAAGTCGATTCCATTCAACTCGACCATGCCTCCATAAACAGCGCGTCTATTGGACAGGAAATAGGCCTTAAGGTAAAGTCAAAGGTCAGGGAACACGACGCGGTGTATAAGATAGTTAGTTAATTTGATATAATAAGAAATTCCTTTTTAAGTCGTTGTAGGGGCGTCATTTATGGCGCCCGTTGATGCGGGTCGGATGAATCCAACCCCTACAAAATCCGCCCGAAGGGCGTTAAATTTTTCTCGCACCTTGAATTTGTGATAAACTATGGTATACTTTTATAGAAGCCGATAAAGTTAAAAGATAAGCCTGCTATTAGGCTAAGCCGGATCGTGCTACGCGATCAATCTTTATCGGCTTCTTTTTTATTCGCCGCACTATGGTACAGTACTTCAACAAAGCAGGTCTTGGGATAATAGAGTTTAACGATCCTGATTCAAAGGTTAACGTACTTTCGATCTCAAATCTTACCTGCCTTGAGCGTATCCTGACAGACATCTCTTCAAATACCCACACTATAAAAGCCCTTTTTTTTACAAGTCCCAAAAAAGATATATTCATAGCGGGGGCGGATCTAAAAGAATTAGCGTCTATAAAAACAAAAAAAGCGGCGATTGATCTTTGCGCAAAGGGCCAAGCTATATGCAACAGGATTGAACGACTTTCTGTGCCTACATTTGCTATTGTAGATGGGGCATGTATTGGCGGCGGGCTGGAATTGGCGCTTTCCTGCGATTATATCCTGGTGACAGCTAACAAAAAGACCGTTATAGGGTTTCCGGAATCAAGGCTTGGAATAAGCCCTGGTTTTGGCGGTGCGCACCGGCTAAAAGAAAGAATTGGAGCAAAAAAGGCAAGGTATCTGATTGACACAGGTCAGCTTTTAACCGCTAGAGAGGCTAAAAAAATAAGAGTTATTGACGGGATAATCACAAAGGCAATAGCGCGTGATTATAAGATATTGTCAGGTTTTGCCAGACGGCGCAAGAGAAGCATCCCTAATAGAGGGCAAGGACTTGATAAGCAAGAAAGAGAGATCCTCGCTGAAAAGATAATGCGGGAGCCAGCCAGAAATGCATTGTCAGCGTTTCTTCTTGTAAGTAAGTATAAAAATAGGGTATCAGAAGATAGTGATATTCTTGAGACATTAGGGCGTTGCGCTGTAATAGGCGCGGGTATCATGGGCAGGGATATAGCTTACCTTGTGAGCCTGGAAACAGGATTACCTGTTAGCATCACCGACTTAAATAAAACTATTTCAAACAAGGCCAGAACTCATATAAAATCTTTATACAGAGATGCCGTAAAAAGAGGTATATTATACCGCGATGAGGCCGGCAAAAAACTTAAAAATATTTCATTCTGCATCGCGGGGATGCGGGATTGTGGTATAATTATAGAGTGCGTAACAGAAGACTTCCGGTTGAAGAAGCAGGTTTTTGCAGAAATAGAATCAAAGGTCAGGCCTGACTGCATAATCGCCACAAATACATCTTGCTTGTCGGTGGAAGAACTCGGGAGGACTCTTAAGCGCCCTGAACGTTTTGTAGGCATGCATTTTTTTAATCCGGCCTACAAGATGAAACTTGTTGAGGTTATACCGGCAAGTTTTACCGATAAAACTGTCATGGAAAAAGTTAACACATTTTTACGTAATATGCGCCGCGTTCCTGTGATAGTGAAAGATCGCCCGGGCTTTCTTGTTAACAGGATGCTCTTGCCTTATTTAAATGAGGCAGTCTTTATGCTTGAAGAGGGGTTTTCGAGGATAGCTATAGACTCAGCCATGATCGATTTTGGTATGCCAAAAGGGCCTGTTGAGCTGTTAGAGGATATAGGTCTGGGCGTAGCCTATAGAGCAAGTAAGATTTTAGAGGATAAAGTTAGCGATTGCGTAAAGGTACCGGTTATGCTCGAGGCGTGGGCTGATAGAAAGAAAATTTTGCGCAAAAAAGAAACAAAAAAGGCCCCGGCCAGTTATGTTACTCAACGGCTTCTTGGCCCTATAAAAAAAGAGGCTGAATTGTGCCTGAACGAAGGCATCGCGGATAGTCAGGAAATAATCGATCTGACATTATTGCTGGGAATAGGTTTTCCTGTTTCAAAAAGGATATGGAATGTATGAAAGATGTCTGCAGGGTGGTATCGATCTATAGTAATGTAAGCTTAGACGGCAGAATGGAATATTCTGTAAATCTAGCCGCTTCAATAGCAAAGGTAACAGAAAAAAAGGTTGCCTTTATTGATGATACTGGCCAAATAAAAGATATTTCTCAAGAAGCGGGTATCGAGCTTTTAAAGCCATTAGAGGCCGATCAAGACATCCTGGAGGCTTATAAGAAAGTATATGACTATATTGTAATAAATATGAGTGACAGGCCAAGAGAGGTTTTATATGATGTATTGTCTTCTTCCGATTCTTTGCATTTCTTTGTAGGTTCAACCGCGGATAACCTGAAAGATGCCCGAGTCTTTTTAGAAGACCTGATAAAAAACGGTCAAGAGGAGATAATTAAAAGAGCAAAAATAGTGATATACAGGCTGGATGTATTCGACAAGCTTTCTGAAGAAGAGATGTCGTGGCTCCTAAAAAAAGATATATGGGCAATGGTGCCAGAACCTGGTCTGTTGGACCCCTTGATAGGCGCAGGCGGGATCCCCGCTGTTTTAAGATCCAGCTTTACACCGTATTCTATAGCTGTTTTGCGTATTGCAAAGAAAGAAACAGGCAAGCTTTTGGGCCTTGCGCTTGGGAGCGGTGCTGCATTTGGCCTTGCGCATATAGGAGTTTTAAAGGTTATAGAAGAGAGCCGCATTCCCATAGATATTATTTCTGGTTCAAGTATAGGCGCCTTGATAGCCAGCATGTGGGGACTTGGGTTGCCGTCCGAAAAGATAGAACAGTTTGCTAAGGGTCTGAAAGATAAGCTTAATGTAATGAGACTTCTCGATTTTACGATACCGATTTCCGGGATACTGGCAGGCTCGAGGCTCAAAATTTTTTTAAGGGACATTCTAGGAGAAAAGATGTTTGAAGATTTAAAAATACCTGTTAAGATAATAGTATATGATCTGGCGAACAGAGAGACAATTATCATGGATAAAGGACCTCTTCTGGACGCTGTTTTTATGAGCATAGCAGTGCCGGGGATTTTTGCGCCTCAAGTGAAAAAAGACAGGGTTTTTATTGACGGCGGGGTTTCAGATCCGGTACCCGTTGATATATTGCTAAAAAACGGCGTAAATAAAATAATCGCGGTAAATGTCTTGCCAGGCCCTGAAGATATATACAGAAGAAATATGGCTGTAAAGAAGAGACTTAAGGAAGAAGAATGCCAGATGCATAACGGCCCTTTTTATATAAAAATCGCGCTTATGGTCAAGAGATTCTTTAGAAAGATATTTACACCAAATATATTTGATGTGATAATGACGAGTATGCAATCAATGGAATACATGCTTGCCGAGAATAGCTGCAGAAAGGCTAGCCTTACGCTTCATCCTGTGTTTGCGGATGCCACCTCGATAGATTTTCACCTGGCAAAGTCTTTCATTGAGAAGGGCAGAGAAGAGGCCATATTATACATTAAAGAGATAAAACGCTTAGCGTCTCAATAGAGGTAATGAGAATGGAAAAAGAAACACTAAAGATATTGGTCATAGATTTTAATCAGCAAAGCATTCTAAAGATAAGAGATATCCTTTTCGCTGTTTCTACTATATCATACGACGTCTCGTTTGTACAAAAAGAGGAAAATGCGCTGAAGAGAATCGATGAGGATGTGTTTGACGTGATCCTTTTATCGTATGATTTGCCGGGCGCAAATGGACTCGAGGTGCTTTCCAGTCTTCAGTATAAAGACCTGTCTGGTCCTGTAATAATGATGGCTGAGAGAGGAGATGAAGAATTCGCCACACAGGCTATGCGAGAAGGCGCATATGACTACGTGATCCGCGACAAGGGTTTTGAAAAAGGCCTTCCCCTGGTTATCCATAATGCCATGAACGCTTTTAATGCAAAAAAAGAAAAAGAAAGGCTTCAGAAAGAAATAGCCGCCAAGAAAACAGAGCTTGAGGCCGCAAACAGGAAACTTAAAGAACTGGACAGGATAAAGTCTGATTTTGTTGCCAATGTGGCGCATGAATTCAGGACACCGCTTACTATCATAAAAGGCAATGTAGACCTGGTTTTAAAAGGTGGGCTAGGAAAGATCGAGCCGGGCCAGAGAGAGATGCTGGATGGCGCTATAAACGTGGCAAATAGATTATCCAGGCTTGTGAATGATTTGCTGGATATATCAAAGATAGAATCCGGCAAGACACAGCTTAAAAAAGAAAAGTTTAATATCAATAAGATTATTGAGGAAAATTTGAGCGCATTCAGCAAGATAATGAACGACAGGAAACAGGTGCTTAAAAAAGACCTTGCGAAGGATATGCCGGATATAAGCGGGGATATAGATAAAATAACACAGGTGTTTATAAACCTGTTGAGCAATGCCATCAAATACAGCCCTGATGGCGGAAATATTACAGTAAAGACAGTTAGCCTCGAAAAGGAGATTATGGTAGAGGTGGCTGATACAGGCGAGGGGATATCGCCTGAAAACATGGATAAAGTGTTTGATAAGTTTACAAGGGTTACTGCTGAAAAAAAAGAAGGAACAGGCCTTGGTCTTTCGATAGCAAAGGATATAATTGTTCTGCATAAAGGCAGGATGTGGGTCAAAAGTGAGCTGGGCAAGGGGAGCCAGTTTTATTTTACTTTACAGAAGTAAACACGTAAACAGGGGGCTTGAAGGGAGTCACGGAATCAATGTGGAAAGGATGCAAGATGAGGTATATTATATGGGTAATGCTGCTATTGGTAATAATTTCAAGTATAGCTGGATGCGCGCGCACGAAGCGTATTGCCAACGACGTTGATTGGATAGTCTTTGATGGGGAGCCATCACGGGATAACTGATCAGAAGGAACTTCAGCGCGGAGCGGCGAGTTAACTTATCAATCGCAAAAGAGGTATTAGATGTTTTTTGAAAGAATAAAAGAAGACATAAGGTCTGCTATGGCCAAGGACCCGGCAGCCAAGAGCAGCATTGAAGTATTGTTATGCTACCCTGGTTTACATGCCCTGTGGTTTCATAGGCTGGCGCATTCCCTTTACAATAGGAAGTTTCATGTGCTTGCCAGGCTAGTCTCGCATGTTTCAAGGTTTTTGACCGGGATAGAGATTCATCCAGGGGCGAGAATAGGCAGGCGCGTTTTTATAGACCATGGCATGGGAGTGGTCATAGGTGAGACCGCGGAAATAGGAGACGACGCATTGCTTTATAAGGGCGTTGTGCTTGGAGGCACAAGCCTTGAGAAAAAAAAGCGCCATCCGACCATAGGTAAAAATGTTGTGATAGGATCGAATGCTTGTGTTCTTGGCCCGGTAAAGATAGGCGATGGCGCAAAAATAGGCTCAAGTTCTGTTGTAGTAAAGGACGTGCCAAGTGGCGCTACAGTGGTTGGCATCCCCGGGAAGATTGTCGAAAAAGATACTATGAAAAAGCTTGCGCTTGATTTTGAACACGGGAATCTCCCGGATCCGATAGCGGATGTTGTGAGGATAATATTAAAGATGCAGCATGAGCTTGAGGAACGCATAAAGACCCTTGAAAAAGATCACAATATAAAGGCTAAGAGCATATTTCACGATTATGAGGAAAAAGCAGCGGAAGAACTCCCTGATCAATAAGCTTTGCTTCAGGGGTATTTTGAAAGGAGGGCAGTATAAGTGCCTAGAGGAAAGGTAAAATGGTTTGACAATAAAAAGGGATATGGTTTTATAACAGGCGAAAATGGAAAAGATGTGTTTGCGCACCACACGGCCATAAAAGGAGAAGGTTATAAGACACTGGAAGAGGGACAGGAAGTCGAGTTTGAGATTGTGCAGGGCCCAAAAGGCGAGCAGGCAGCAAACATAACTAAGGTTTGATAAGATAAATGCCTCTGCTCGAATATAATTGTTACGCAGGATTGCGTTCTGTCTACAATCGCTTAACTTGACGATTCTTACATTGTAACTTTTGTCAAGTTAAGCGTAGTTGTACCGTCATTTAAAGGGGTGTTAAATCATGGGAGATTTTGTGCGGGTGTGGAAAGAGATTGATATAAAAGAAATGTCTAATCATCTCCTTGTAGTAGGTGACCTTACTGGGGATTGTTCTAATTGCAGGGCGCTCGGCATTGATTATACAAAGGCATCCATATGCCCGAAATGCGGGACTAATTTTAAATATATCGCTTCGCGCAGCAGGGAAGTTGGCAAAATAATAAAAAAAAGGCCCGATTTAATTTTTATAGATTTTGAGGATTACAAGAAAATAACAGGGAAAATCAAAGCGCGGAATCTATTTTCTTAAGATATTTTAGGCGAAATAATTTCTGATTATAGACCAGAGAATATTAAGCGAGCAGTGCGGGTAGCATTTTTTTCCTTCTTTGAACGTCCTTGCCTTGTAAGGGATTGCCACTTCTTTAATCTTATACCCATGTTTAGCAATCTTAGCCGTTAGCTCAGCGTCAGTGCCAAACCCTTTGAAGGTTAGCTGTATTCCTTCAAGGGTGTGCTTTTTAAAGACTTTAAAACATGTCATGGGGTCCGTAAGGTTTATGCCGTATAGAAGATTTATCAGGAATATCCCAAGTTTATTGGCTATGAAATAAGCTAACCGCATGTTTTGAGGCCTGGGTCTTCCCAGGAATCTCGAGCCGTACACAACATCGGCATTCTCTGTAACTATAGGCTTGAGCAGTGTCGGGTATTCAGAGGGCCTGTATTCCAAATCAGCGTCTTGGATAAGTATGATATCTCCTGTTGCGCGCGGTATTCCAGATGAAAGTGCAGCGCCTTTTCCCTGGTTTTTGATATGATGTATGACCTTTACCGAGGGCATTACTGAGACGGCCTTTTCAACTGTTTTGTCAGTCGAGCCGTCATCTATTATAATAACCTCTTTCTGTGTTATTCCTAACGACGAAAGATCTACGGATTTTATCTCTGAAATGATTTGGCCTATGTAATGCTCTTCATTATAGGCAGGGATTAATATAGTGATTTTCATAGGTTGATTATATATTATTTTTATCTAACTTGCAACCTTATCTTGTAATGATGTGAGTTAATGGGGGATATAGACTTTATGGATTCCCGTTTTCACGGGAATGACACATTACCCCCATTAACTCACCGGTTACCTTATCTTCAAAGTTCGATTAGACATTTGCTGATAAATTAGCTATAATTATAGAAAGTTTGCATGCATACGGTTGTCGGGAGGCAGTTTGCTGAATATACCCAGAACTCATTTTCTGAGATCTATCTTCCTATCAAATTTCAAAAGACTTAGCTTTCCTTTTAAGTGTTCATTAGCTATTACTTACCGATGTAATATGCATTGCAAGATGTGTAACATCTGGCGGAAACCAGAGAGAAAAGAGCTGGACGTGGAGGAAATAGACAGGTTCTTTAAAAATGCCCCGGATTTTTCCTGGGTAGGCATTACCGGGGGCGAGCCCTTTCTCAGAGACGATATTGTTGATATCATAGAAGCTATAGTCAGGAGATCGCGCAGGTTATGCACCGTGCATATCGCGACAAACGGTTTTCTCGCGGATAGGATACGGTCGACCATTGGTAAGGTCAGAAAAAGACATAAAGACCTTGAGCTTGTATTTACAGTGAGCATAGATGGCCCGCCAGATATACATGATTTCATAAGAGGCGTTAATGGTGTCTGGCAGAGGGCAATGGATACATTTTTCTATCTAAAGCAGACACCTGGCTGCAAGGTGCAGTTTGGCTTTACCATGTCGCGCCGCAATGCTGGAAGGTTCAAGGAAGCCTTTTATGCGATAAAACATGTTTATCCCGCCCTTAGGTTTGACGATGTAAACGTAAATATATTTCAGAAGTCAGATTTTTCTTACGACAATCAGGATGTGGAGGCCCCAGACAGAGACCGGTTGTTAGAAGAAATCAAGGAGATCCTGTCAATGGACAAGGACAGGTTTTCTATAAATAATTTTTTAAGAAGGACTTATTTAAGATTATATCCTCTATGCTGCAGGCTAAAAAAAACACCTGTAAAATGCCAGGCCTTTTCTTCATCACTGTTTATTGACCCATACGGCAACATGTTTCCGTGCGTGGTTTATAACAAAAAAATTATTAATATAAAAGAGATGAGCGGGGATTTTGCTTTATTCTGGAATAGCGGGCCCGCAAAAGAGCTTAGCCGCGAGTGTTCACAGAATATCTGCCCGGTGTGCTGGAGCCCTTGTGACGCGTTCAGTTCCATATCTGGTTCATTATGGGAGGCATTGACAAAACATGCGTAGAATCTTGCTTAGGAACAGCGCTAATCTGATAGTGTTTCTCAGGATATTTCTGGTTTTCCTTGTCCTGGCGTTTTTAAGTTTCAACAGCTTTGCGTATAGAGTGACTGGCCTGGCAGTTTTGATTCTGGCAGCACTGCTTGATTGGGTGGACGGGTATATTGCCAGGAAACTCGACGTGGAATCACAGATAGGCGGATTACTTGATACGTTGGGAGACAGGATTACCGAAAACCTTATCATGATCTTCCTAGCTTACAGGCATCTAATACCATTTGCAATAGGCGCGCTTTTTGTGGCAAGGTCTTTTTTAGCGGATTTTATCAGAGGGCTTAATTTTAAAAATGACATAGGCACGTTTCAAATTAATAATTCGCGTATAGGCGCTATATTTGTTTCATCAGTTACCTCGAGGATATCGTATCTATTGTGCAAAATGTTTCTATTTGTAGCGGCTGCTATAGCGCTTATCCTTGAATTGCCAGATCTTGGCAGGACGGAGAACCTGCTTTCTGTATTAAAAGGCTGTGTATACTATGGCTCATTTCTAGTGATGGGCTTTAGTCTGCTCAGGTTTTTCCTGCTGATATATGATAGTAGAAATGTCTTGAGGGGGTATTTTTTAAGTGGCCGGTAAAAAAATTAGACATTTAGCCAAGCGCTGTTTTTTTTCGTTATCCATCCTTGGTGTATTTACCTATCTTTTAAAGTTTTCATGGCTTAAGTGGGGAAACCTTGTTATTGATACAGGGAGGGAGCTTTATGTGCCTCTTAGAATACTTAAGGGCAGTGTGCTTTATAGAGATATATGGTACGACTATGGGCCTTTTTCACCTTATTTTAATTCTCTTCTATGCGCCATCTTTGGGCTTCATATGCGCAGTTTTATTATAAGCGGCGCGCTAACTACTGTAGTCACCAGTTTCTTATTGTATAAAATATCGCGGGTCTTTTTAAACGCGCTTCTTTCCCTTGCACCGGTTCTTACCTTTCTTTTTGTATTTGCTTTCGGTCAGTTGTACGAGGCAGGTATATTTAACTATATCCTGCCATATAGTTATCCTGCTATTCACAGCATGGCATTTGCCTTGGGAGCGCTGTTCTTTTACTACAAGGCGCTGAAAAAGAAAAAAGGCCTTTATGTATATCTATCCGGTTTACTTGTAAGCCTTACATTGCTTACAAGGATAGAGATAGGTATCATGCTTGTTGTTTCATTATTATCGGGCGTTATATTGGAACAAAGGTCAGGGCCCTTTAAAGAAAGATACTGGAGGTTGAGGGCGCATTGTATCTATCCGCTTTTTTCAGCCATATTGGTCTATGGATTATTTGCCGCAGCTTATACAAAAATAGCGGGCTACGGAAGCGCGGCAAACTACATGGAGATATTTTTTAAAAACTTGGATACAAAAGCCCCGTTTACAGGCGCATTGATGGGGATCACCGGATTTCGTGATAATATGCTGAACATAGCTGTTTCAGGCATATATTATCTCGCAATAATCGCCATGTTCTTTGGCGCAGGCCTGGTTACATCTGTTATAAGAAAGAAATATACTACAAAGGTCTCGATAATCGCCTCAGTTGTTTTATTGACTGCGGCGGCTGCCGCTGTCTTTTTTCAACAAATGTATTTTCCCTATTACCTGCAATACAAGTGTGTGCCGATTATATGCGTTATACTTTTTGTCGTTGCGCGCAATAGTTATCTCAAGGGCCTTGAGCCTGAAAGATACTTGTTTCTAATGGTATTTTCCATGTTTTCCTGTTTTACACTGGCGCGTATGTTTTTTAATGTATGGGCAGGCCATTATGGATTTTACCTCCTTGTGCCCGGCATGGTATGTTATTACATATTTTTTCTGAATGCGTTGCCTAATGCTTTTAGGCGCAAAGAGGCTGTTAATGCCTACAGGCTGGTGTTTGTGATTTTCTCTTTATCCTTTATAATCAGCCATTTTTCAGTTTCTTCATATGCGTACAAGAGCCGTTCTATGAAGATAACATTGGCAAGGGGCGCTATGCGCGTACGCCCTGCCTATCACAGATACGCGGAGATGATGGATTACCTTAAAGACAACACAGCGCGGTCAGATTCGCTTGTTGCCTTTCCCGAGGGCGTGATGCTGAATTTTCTTTCCGGCATAGATAACCCGCTTCGATTTTACACGTTTCTTCCTATTGATTTTGCGCGGCATGGATTTGAGAAAGATGTAATAGAAGGGCTTGAGAAAAACAAGGTGAGATATGTAGTTATACTTAACAGGAATACACTAGAGTATGGTCCTGCGAGATTTGGGATAGACTATGCCCGTGGCTTGATGCAGGATATACTAAGACATTATATGATCAAGCGGCAATTCGGCCCATTACCATTTACCACGAATGAAGTCACTATGGTTCTTATGGAAAGGGTCGAATGAAGTATTCCAAACATTACCTTAATTATTATGTGTTAAAACGTATGAGGGGGTACAATTTCTGTTCCTCTGTGTTGGAGGTGGGGTGCGGAACAGGAGAGACGATGAAGGCGCTTTCACATAGCTATGACATCAAGGGAATAGATATCTCTGATGAGGCAATTAGCGCATGCCTGCGGAAAGGGTTGAGCGTACAAAAGAAAGATTTATTTAGCCTAAATGGAAAATTTAATTCTATAATATGCATAGACGTTTTGGAACACATCAAGGACGATTCCGCATTTGCCAGGCATTTATATGGTATATTGACGAACAGCGGAAAACTGTTTATCATGGTCCCCTCAGGCAGTATGATGAAAGACGATATTTTGTGCGGACATTACAGGCGTTATTCTAAAAATTCTTTAATGCAATTGCTGGAGGAAAGCAACTTTAAAATAGAACAGGTTGAAATGTTCGGTTATCCAATAATATATTATACAAGGCTTATTATGAATTTTATGTATAAGCTGAAAGTTGGCAAAGAAATAAACCTCGAGGCGCAGACGCTCAAAAGCTCTTTTGTAAATCCGTTTGACAGCACTTTTTGCGCTAAGTTTTACGCCGCCATGGTCAAGATACCGTTGTTCGCATGGCTTACCATAAGGCTTCTATCATGCCAGGAATGGTTCATTAAAGGCAATAGAGGGTTTGCTGTGATTGCAATTGCTGGAAAAAAATAATAAGGGGCCGCGTAATAATATGGCCAGGATTTTATTTTTTCAAAGAATATGGCACGAATTCGGCGGCCCAGAGGCCATCTCAGCTTATCTCAAGAGACACGGCCACAACGTTGATCTCGTGATAGGTAGATACGCTTCTGACTTTTTAGGCAGGATAAAATGTAATGATATAATCGCGTTTTCGGTTATGACAGGGGAGCACGAATGGGCACTAGACATCTTGAGTCAGATAAAAAAAAAGACAAAGGTTCTAGGTGTCTTCGGAGGCCCGCACCCCACTTATTTTTCCGAAATCATAAATCATCCAGCGGTTGATGTGGTTTGCCGCGGCGAGGGAGAGTTAGCCATGCAGGCCCTTGCTGATGCATGGGGCAAAGGGACTGATTACAGTTCGATACCCAACTTAGTCGTTAAGCTTGGGAAGCGTATAAGCAAAAACGATGTCCACGGCCTTGTTGCTGACATGGACAGCCTTCCGTTTCCAGATCGCTCCATTTACTACAAGTACCCTTTACTAAGAAAAAACCCGATGAAGACTTTTATGGCAAGCCGTGGCTGTCCCTTTTCGTGTAGTTTCTGTTTTAATGAAAAACTGCGTTCTATGTATTCAGGTAAAGGCAAATATGTAAGGTTCCGCAGCCCTGGAAATCTTGTTGATGAAATAAAAGAAGTAGAGCATCTCTACGGACTGAAGTCCATCTACTTTATGGATGATATTTTTGTGCTGGACAAGGAATGGATCAAAGAGCTTACCTCCTTGTATAAAAAAGAGGTCGGAAAGCCATTTGTCTGTTCGGCCAGCGTGAACACATTGAGCGAAGATATTATAATAATGCTCAAGGATGCCAATTGTCATAGTGTTAATTTTGGAATCGAAACCGGAAATGAAAAATTAAGAAAAGAATTATTTAATAAAAACATTACTAATGAACAGATAAAAAAAACCGCCAGCTTGCTAAAAAAACATAAACTAAGGTTTTTGACTTTTAATATCATAGGCTTTCCTGGTGAGACAGTTAACGATGCCATGGAAACAGTCGATCTTAACATCAAGATAGGCGCGGATTTTCCCAGATGTTCGTTTCTTACGCCGTATCCAGGGACAAGAATCGCGGAAAAATACAAGGATAAATTAAAAATGAAAGATATTGACGGCAGGCACCAGCAGTTTGTAATCAGTTTTGAAGTGCCTGATGCCAATGCCTTGTATAATCTGCACTGTTTTTTTCAGACAGCAGTAATGTTTCCGCGCCTAATAGGACTTATTAAAAAATTGATTCGTCTGCCGCGCAATATGTTTTTCAAATTCTGGTGGCTGGCGATGTATTTTATTATTTTAATCAGATCAGAGGTCAGGAATCCAGGCCAGACCATAATCACAGCTTTAAAGACTGCTGGCCCACGCCTCAGAGCGCGGTGCCCCAAATATACACATTATGAGGATCGATAATTATTATATAAAAAGACACGCGGCCTTTTTTCTTATTATCTCAATCGCGCTTGCCGCATCCATGCCCTATCTTAGCTCTATCCATAATCCTTTTATATGGGATGAAGAGGTTATTATAGCAGGAAACCCCATAATAAAAGAACTTAGACACCTGCCATATCTTTTTAATACTAATATATTTGGATCAGGGTTGAAGCCGGGTAGTTATTACAGGCCGGTGTATATGCTTTCTTTTATGCTGGATTATCATATCTGGAAGCTTAATCCAGAGGGTTATCATGTTTCTAACATATTCTTTCATGCCTTAAGCGCCCTGGCGTTTTATGCCCTTATGTTAAGAATAGGCTTAAACAAGAAAGCGGCATGGGTAGCCAGCCTTTTATTTGCGCTGTTCCCTGTTAACTGCGAATCAGTAACACTCATAGCCGCAAGGGTAGAACCAATGGTGAGCCTTTTTTGTTTGTTGTGTTTCCTGACATATTTAAAAAGTGTAACAGGTTCACGGAACTGGTTTTTTGCCAGCGTCTGTCTTTTTATACTTGCGATCATGACAAAAGAGAACGCCCTTGTAATGCCTTTTATTATTCTTGCGTATGTCCTTATCTTTTTAAAAGGACAAAAGAGAAAAAAGGCAATATTTTCATTGTCAGGGCTTGTGGTGCTCGGGCTTATTTACTCTACGCTAAGATTGCTATTTATAGGTAATCCCCAAAGCGCTACTTTATCGCTTATAAATGAAGCGAGTTTTGTTCAAAGGCTCTATACATTTCCCGTAATTCTTTTGACATATATCAGGCTTATCGTATTCCCTTTATCATTGAGAAGCGAATATCTTTTTGTCGCCCGCAATATTAATGACCCTTATGTATGGTTGAGCGCGCTTCTGGTAATTTTATTGTCCGTGGTTTTAGTAAAGTCCTTAAGGCCTCGGAAACTCGCTTTGTTCTTTTTGTCCTGGTTTTTTCTGGGGACTTTGCCATACTGCAATATAATCATTCCTCTGCACGCCACAGCTATGGAACACTGGGCCTATCTCCCATCCATGGGATTCGCGGCAATGCTCAGCTTGACTTTTTTTAATCTGCGGGAACGATTTGATTTTATATGGGTTAGGCGCGTTATGATTGTAATATTAATGCTTCTGATGCTATTTTATGCTGTGAGGATTACGATGCGCAATAGAGAATGGAGGGACCCTTTTACGCTTTATAAGAATGATTCCGGGAGAGAGCCTGATAGTTTTTTGCTGCACTGTAACCTTGGTGTCGAGTATTTCAGAAAAGGGATGATGAGTGAGGCAAAAAGGGAGTTCATGGCCTCTAATAATGTTAGCCCTGGCAGGATGGGCTATGATGTGGCTTATAATAATTTAGGCGTTATATACGCAAGGGAGGGGGCCATACAAGAAGCTACACGCTGTTACAAGACAAGCATCGCATTAAATAATTATGCCCTTGCCTATGCGAATCTCGGAGGGCTTTATAATAACCTTCAAATGCATAAAGATGCCATATCGCTCTTAGAAGAAGGCACAGGAATGTACCCTTTGGATGTAGAAATAAAATACCAGCTCGGCATCGCTTATTACAGAAGCGGAAACATAGAATATGCCAGAAAGACATTCGAGGCAGTTGAAAAAATACAACCTGACTATTCTCAAGCAAGATCCTTTCTTAGCAATATGTAATTTATAGCTAAGGCTTTGGCCTCTTGAGGGAGTCAGCAGGTTTTTATATAACCCGGCAAACCCGGCAATTATAGTTGACCGGATTTTTTTTATCGTATATAATATTGATATGGTAGGCGCAAAGAGAAAGGTTTTACTCGCGGAACACGAAAAAGGCATTGCGGAGATCCTTGTATATCTTTTAAATGCATGGGATTACGAAGTAATTACTGTCAGTGATGGATTGTCGTTATTTGAGACAGTAAGGCGCGAGCACCCCGATATAATAATTATAGATTCCAGCCTACCTAAGATAGATGGGCTAAAGGCCTCAAAGACACTGAAAGAGGATTTTCTTACCGCGCATATCCCTGTAATAATATTAATCGACAAAAAACAGATCCGCAAAAAGATGCTTGAGATAGAGCAAGGCGTAGATGACTATTTAGCGAATCCCCCGGATCCCATAGACCTTGAGGTGAGGATTGAAATGGCCCTGCGCAGGAATATTCACCAGCTGCATGCCAATGCCTTAACCAGGCTTCCTGGAAACCGCGAAATAGAAAGAAATATACAATCTAGGATCGAAAAAGATCTGCCATTTTCCGTAGCATATTATGATATAGATAATTTTAAGTCATTCAATGATAAATACGGATACATGAAAGGTGATAGTATTATACGGCATACCGCCTACATTATATCCACGACGGTAAAACAACACGGAAATAAAGATGATTTTGTGGGGCATATAGGAGGAGATGATTTTGTTGTTGTTACTAACCCTGAAAGGGACAGGCTTATAGCATCTGAATCAATATTGAGTTTCAATAGGCTGGCGCATTTTCATTATAACAAAGGGGACAGAGAGAAGGGTTACATAGCTGCTAAGGATCGGAGGGGCAATATAGTAAATACCCCGCTTATGAGCATATCTATAGCCATTGCAAACAATAAGGATTGCAAGATTGAAAATACTGTACAGCTAATGGAGATAATAGTTGAGATAAAGTCATACCTAAAGACATTGTCCGGCAGTAATTTTCTTGTTAACCGCAGGGGGCCTTCAAAGAAGGAATCCATACAGCCTGAGATAGATGCGAGTATAAAGGGACATTTGTCAGCCGAATCATCGAGGTTTAAATACAGGCCCCTTGGCCAGATATTGCTGGAGTCAAATGTGCTCAATGCGCAGCAGCTAGATATAGCATTGAGCAAGCATTGGTCAACCGGCCAAAAAATAGGCCAGAGCATAATCGATCTTGGCATGGCAAGCTTAGGTGACATCTCAAGGGCACTGGAGCTTCAGTTGAACGTGCCTCATTTTGATATCAGGGATTTTGATAAGAACGGAGAATTGAAAAATCTTATCGGCAGGATCCCTATAGATTTAATGAAGCAGGGCTGCGCAGTCCCTGTGAATAAGGATAAAAACGTACTAAGCCTGGCTATGGTAAACCCGAAAGACATCACGGTGATCGATAAGATAAAAAGTGTAACAGGCTGCAATGTGGCATTATTTTTTGTCCTAGAAAATGAATTCGAAGATATATGGGGCAGGGTAATCAACCGCTCTAATCAGAAAAGTTAGGCGGTTTGATGCTAAGCGGCTATTAAATTTCTATATAGCCGCTAATACATAAAAAAACCGATAAAGGCTTGTAGCGTCGGCTTTTCATCGCTCGGCAACCCAGCCGCCATATTATTAACTGACTGCCTCACTAACCCTTTCGTTTGAAATAGGTTACGGCTTGTCAGAATAACTTAGGCCCGTTGGCTTTGCGCCCCCTGATTTCTCAGGGTTTGCCCTTATCGGCTATTACAATTATACCATAAAAATCGGGCAGATTCAAGTAAAAGACGGCACATAAAACCATTAAAAATATTACAGGAGGGTTTAATGAAGAGAAAAACCGCGGCTGTCGCAGCTTTTTTTATGTTATTTTTTTTACCCGTATGCTGTGTTTTTGCGGAAAACACTGGAGAAGAACGTGCTGTGATAAAAAATAATGGGCCTATACCTATCAGGAATCAGATGCCGCTGTATCTTCTTTATATGCAGATGGCCCCTGACAAGGCAAGTGTCGTGGGGCGCGATGGATTTGAGATAAACGCCGATTATACTGTATCAAATATAACTGTAAGCGCATTTACTCCGGCCACATCATTATACGATATACAGATAGACTTGGAGGTATCAAGGGTTACCATTGATCTAAGATATGGTATATACGATAACCTGGAAGTAGGCCTCGAGATCCCGTACATAAGCCTGTCCAGCGGTTATCTGGATAATTTTGTAGAAAGCATTGAAGACGGAATAGGCGCCAGAACCCCGCGCTCAAGAGAGCGCCAAGGTTCTTACGAATTCGATTATTCCTTAAGGTACAACAATAATTATTTAATCCAACAGAAACACTCCAGCGATGGGCTTGGGGACATGATCATTGACGCTAAATATCAATTAATCAGGGACCAAGACCTGTCCTGGCCGAATCTTTCCCTGCGCTCAGCCGTGAAACTCCCCACAGCGGATAAAGACGATTTGCTCGGCAGCGGCGAGTTTGATTTTGGGGTCGGATTACTCGTCGACAAAAAGCTTTTTAACAGTTTGTATCTATATACAGGGGCCAATGTAGTGTTTATAAAAAAACCGAGTTTCCTGAGCGAATTAGACATAGATAACCACATTTTTTCAGGAATGATGGCCATAGAATATTTTCTTACAGATAGATTTTCGTTCATTACGCAGGTTTCAGGAAACAGCACACCATACCCGTCAAGCGGCACAAACCCCCTGGACAATGACGCCTTTGAATTATGCATGGGCATAAATTACGCGTTAAAGGAAAAAACAGATTTGTCATGGAATTTTGCTATTGCGGAGAACATAAAGTCCGCGTCAAGTCCAGACGTTACATTTAGCACGGGCTTAAGCTGGAGAATATAGAGAATTACACATGCGTTTACAGGTCTTTCTATCAAAGGCGGGCATTGCCTCGCGCAGGGCCTCCACAGAGATTATTAAATCAGGAAAAGTTAGCGTAAACGGCGAAAAGATCTTTGAGCCCTCTTTTAAGGTATGCCCGGAAAAAGACAAAATATCTTTCAATGATAACAGGCTATATTGTAGAAAAAAAATATACATTGTATTGAATAAACCAAAGGGGGTTACAACAACAAAAAAGGATAGATTTGCCGAGAAAACCGTAGTAGACTTATTGCCTATGAGCTTGAGACACTTGAATCCGGCAGGCAGATTGGATAAAGACACAACAGGCTTGATTCTATTGACAAATGACGGAGAATTAATAAATAAACTTACCCACCCGCGGTTTAACGTCGATAAGGTATATGAAGCGCGGCTTGATAGGCAAATAAGCGGTCAAGATAAGACGCGGCTAGAAAAAGGCGTAAAGCTTGATGATAAATATACAGCCCCATGCAGCATAAAACCAAAAAAAAACAATACAGCTGAAATTACTATTCATGAAGGAATGAAGCGCCAGGTAAAGCGGATGTTCGCGGTTTTGGGATATAAAGTCATGGGACTGAAAAGACTTAAAGAAGATTTTCTTGACATCAAGGGGCTAAATGAAGGCGAATGGAGATACCTAACAAGGCGTGAAATTGCGCAGATAGGCGGTATTTTATGAAAGCTTTTTTTGTTGGCCTAATTTTTATCATAGCTGTGCTTTTATTGTCAGGAATAGGATTCTTGCTCTTGCCTTTGATGCTTGTGCTGGGAGTTTTAATAAGAGTTTTTATTACTATTATATTTGCAATCCTATGCATATGGCTTCTTGGAAAATTTATAATATTTGCATTAAGGCTGTTGTTTAAAGAAAGGGGGATTTGATCATGGACCTGGACAGCATATTAAGATCGATGGTAGAGCGCAAATCCTCTGATCTTATCCTGAAGGCTGGAAGCCCTGTATGCCTTAGGATTAACGGGGAGCTTTTAAAAGAGGGGTCTATCCTGGAGGAAGAAGATATAAAGGTTTTATTAGAACAGATATTGAACAGAGATTCAAAAAGGGAGTTCAAGGAATCCAGAGAGATAGTCCTGTCATTTGGCGTTAAAGACATAGGCAGGTTCAGGGCAACGCTGTTTCAGCAGAAAGGCACATTAGCCATTGTTATCCGCTCTATAAATATACATATCCCGGATTTTAAAGAATTAAACCTGCCTTCAAAAGTATTAGAAGAATTATGCAATGAAAAAAGAGGCCTTGTTCTTATTACGGGCACCACAGGCAGCGGAAAATCAACCACTGTCGCGAGTATGTTAGAGCATATAAACAAAAATAAGGCCAAGCACATAATAACACTCGAGGATCCCATAGAGTTTATATACGAGGATAAGAAATCCATTATAAGTCAAAGGGAAATCAAGATAGATACAGATAGCTTTCAAAGCGCGCTTGAGTTTATAATGCTTCAATCTCCTGATATAATCTTTATAGGCGATATCAGGAATTCCGAGGTAATGTCTACAGCCCTTACAGCTGCGGAGACAGGGCAGCTTGTCATAGCAAATCTGCATACTATAAACACAACTCATACGGTTGAGAGAATAGTTAATTTCTTTCAGCCGCATCAACATGCCGAAATCAGGATGAGACTTTCCCTTTTACTCAAAGGCGTTTTATCATTAAGGCTGATGCCTTTGAAGGATGCGAGTGGGCGGATTCCAGCATGCGAGGTCCTTGTTTCAACGCCTACTATAGCGGAATTGATTCGCGAAGGTAAAATTGATGAAATAGAATATTATATTAAAGATGGCTCTTTATACGGCATGCGGACATTCGATCAGATGCTCCTGGAGTTCTGCAAAAAAAACCTGATAGATAAAGAGGTCGCGATTAGTTACGCGGAGAGAAAGAGCGAACTCATGATGAATCTCAGAGACTTGCGCTGAACATGAAAAGCTTCACAGAATATCTTTATTTCAATACTAAGAATAAAAAAGAATTTATAAATATAACGCGCGGGATAAAAACGTGCATTGATAAAAGCGGCATAAAAGAAGGCCTTTGCCTTGTAAATGCTATGCACATAACAGCAAGCGTATTTATTAACGACGATGAAAAAGGGCTTCATGAAGATTTTGACAAATGGATAGAGGACCTTGCGCCGCATAAACCGATATCGCGATACCAACACAACTTGACAGGCGAGGATAACGCGGATGCTCACCTGAAAAGGACTATCATGGGTCGTGAAGCCGTAATCGCTATTACAGGCGGCAGGCTGGACTTTGGTCCGTGGGAACAGATATTCTATGGTGAATTTGACGGCCAGCGCAGGAAACGTGTGCTGGTAAAAATTATCGGGGTTTGAAATTACCGCGCTCAAGACCAGGTCTTGACTATATGAAAAAAATATTTATTGTTTTATCATTGTTTTTTATTATCGCCGCGATAGGCCTTTTTGTATTCATTCTTACCTTTGACGCTAATAAGTATAAGGATGCGTTGACAGGAAAGATAGAAGAGCTTATTGATAAAGACGTAAAAATAGGCAATATATCCATAAATCTTCTTCCTAGCCTCGCGTTCAGGGTAAATGGGTTTGCAATAAAGGATCGCGGCGGGCCTTGGGATGGCGCTATTCTAAAATCAGGCTCCATAGACGCGAGCCTTAAGCTTTTACCTCTTATTAAAAAAGATATACAAATAGAGAGCCTAAAATTGAGAGGACTTGAGCTGGTTATTGATAAAGGTTCGCTGATGTCCATGCCTAAAGCCGGCACTGACAGGCCTGATCAAATAAATACCGGGGCCGCAGCCTTAGGAGCGTTGAAATTTCTGGCAGAATACATATCTATTACAGATTCAAGCGTTCGGTACATAGATAGAGATCCCGGCCACGCAATAGATATAAAAATAGATGTAATCGGAGCTATTATTAAAAATGTTTCTTTATATGGGCCCGCTAATATCGAAGCAAGACTTTCTGTGTTTGGCAGAGGCGCTGAAAACGCGCATATAATAGCTACGCTGTACCCTGAAATAGAGACAAAAAAACCCTATATCAAAAATTTAGAATTGGCAATAGATCTTGGTAATTTGAATATAATAGACGCGTTAACTGCTGTCGGGAAATCTGACATTGCGAACCAGTTTACGGATAAGGAAATAAAGGGCAAGCTGACCATTGGCACAGGAAGGCTCAACCTTGACCCAGAAGGAATATATAATACTGATGTATTCTTATCGCTCTCGGAAGGCATGATAAATGCCTTCCCGATAACAGAATCTTTAAAGGCAGTGGATTTAAAGGCTGAGTTAAAGGCGGGAGACGTGATAATACAAAGACTCACAGGCTTGTTTGCCGACGGCAAATTTTCAGCAAAAGGCACCATAAAGGATGTCTTTTTCAGCCAAAAGGCCAGCGTAGATATGATAATTCAGGATATAAATGTAACCAAGCTATTGCCTGATACTGCGCCGGGAAAACCTAATTTTGAAGGCACCCTAGGTATCAATATAAGTTCTCAGCTATCAGGGCTCACAGGACAAAATATAGCAGATAGGCTAATGGCAAGCGGAAAAATTGATTTAAGCGAAGGCGTATTAAAAGATATTAATATCCTGACAACTGCTCTTGACAAACTTGACATGCTGCCGGGTCTTGTAGCCAAGTTAAAGGCTAAATTACCAGACCGCTATAAAGAGCTTTTAAAAGGAAAAGATACAAAATTTAAACCTCTATCATTAGACTTTAAGATACAGGAAGGAAGATTGATTTTTCAAAAGCTACTCATAGAATCGGATGCCTTTTATCTATCAGGAGCAGGTTATTTAGGACTAAACAGAGATATCTCTGTGCATTCAAATATCTTTATACCAAAAGACCTTTCAGATGCCTTTATCAGCGTGGTCAAAGAACTTGCTTATTTACAGGATACGCAAGGCATGATAACAATGCCAATAGATATCAAAGGTAAATTTCCTAATGTTTATGTAAATCCCGACCTCGACTATGTAATACAAAAACTGATTGTTACAAAAGGACAGGAGCTTCTTGATCGTATCTTTAAAAAAGAGGGGACTTTAGAAACAGGGCCGCAGACTGAGGAAAATTCGGGCGCACAGCCTGCCAGTGAACCCGAGGAAAAACAGCAAAAGATAAGGCCTGAAGAAGCTATTATAAAGACCATATTCGATATTATAAGTTCGCCGAAAAATTGATATGCAATATATAACAATATTTATCACAGCAGCGAATAAAAAGGAGGCTAAAAAGATTGCCTGTATCCTGCTTGAAAAGCGCCTTATAGCCTGCGCAAACCTGGTAAAAGACATAGAGTCCTATTTTTGGTGGCAGGGCAAAAAAGAGAAAGCAAAAGAATACCTTATTATTGCCAAGACTCGAAAAGCGCTGTTGAATAAAATTATTAAAGCCGTAAAACCCGTGCATTCTTACGAATGCCCTGAGATAATAGCAATCCCTATCATAGGCGGTAACAGGTCTTACATGGAGTGGATAAGGAAAGAGACGGCATGAAAAAGATTATATTTTTCTTTTTGGCGGTATTAGTTGTGGTATTTAGCGCTATGGCGAGAGAAGGATTAGGAGGTGGCGCCATGAGGCTTTCAAGCCCTGCTTTTAAAAATAATGATCTTATACCCAGGAAGTTTACATGCGAGGGGGAGGATATAAACCCTGAGCTTTTAATAGAAGGGGTCCCTGGAGAGGCAAAAAGCCTTGCGTTAATAATGGATGACTCTGATGCGCCTATCGGTACATGGGTTCACTGGGTGGTTTATAACATACCTATTACCACTCGCATTGAGGAGAATAGCGTACCGGGCGAACAAGCCATGAATGATTTTAGGAGAAAAGATTACGGAGGCCCATGTCCTCCATCCGGGGTTCATAGATATTTTTTCAAGATATATGCCTTGGATGCAGTGCTTGATCTACGACAGGGCGCCGGGAAAAGAGATTTGGAAAAGGCAATGGAAGGACATCTGCTTGACAAGGCAGAGCTCATAGGCCTTTATAGAAAGCAGTAACGGAGCCAACATTATCATGCAAGAGATCTCAAATGAAGCGAAATTAGCCTTATTTACTGCAAGATGGGTAGTGCATAATAATGGCGTGGAGATGATTGAGGATCTATTGACACGGGAGAAGATCAAATGGGAAAGATTTAAAGAGATAATTACATATCATGAACTATTCTCTTTCGCCTACATTGGCCTTAAAAAATATTCTCATGCCTTGCCTAATGAGGGCATGGAATTACTAAGAAAAAGTTATTATTACTGCTTAGCTCATCAGAATTATTTATGGCTTGAATTCTTACGGATGGTGGACGCTTTTAGAGATAAGGGCATAGATTTTATACCATTAAAAGGAGCGGCATTTCTTGTAGATAATATATATGGTGAAAAGGCATACCTCAGGCCTATGGTTGATATAGATATCTTAATTAAAAAAGAAGCATTGCCTCTGGTTGAAAAAATAATGCAAGAGCTAAGATATGGAAAACCTTCGAAAGAGGAAGAAGAGAATTACTGGAAAGCGCATAACTATCATTTACCATTCACTAAGGAGAGGCAAAAAGACCTGTCCTATATAGCTGAAGTACATTGGGCGCTGGATTACAAAAGAGATAAGCCTCTCTTGCCTTGTCTATGGGATAGGATAAAGAAGTTTCGCGTGGAAGATAGGGATATTTATCTACTTAGTCCGGAAGATACGCTCTTTAGCCTTGCGCTTCATCAGCGTCGTTTCGGAAAAATGCTTTGCCTTAAAAATATCTGTGATACAGCAGTGTTGTTAAATAGGTACAAGAACGAGATTGACTGGGATTATGTATTAACAGAAAGCAAGACAAGTAAAATACGAACCACGTTATATTTTATACTAGCTCAAATAGATACCTTGCTTAATGTAAAGGCCCCATCTTTTGTGTTAAGAAAATTAGGCATACCCAGGTATAAAAAGCGCATGATCGAGCGATTTATACTTCGCAATACCTTTACATCAGAGCCGGGGTTAAACAGCAATAAATCCCTGTATCTAAGGTCTCATTTTTTACTTTATGATAATATATGGGAGCCGATCAAATATGTATTAGAAGTACCTCTTGAACAGTTTGCCAAATTTTACAGATTACAGCCTTATGAGATAAAAACAACTTTTCTTTATAAAATCCGTTATTTATGTTTTATAGTTAACATTTTATTCTTTGTAATCAGGGAAGCAACAAAACGGGTTGAAAGGGTTATTGATAGAATGAGCAAAAAATAATCTTTGCTAAAGTAAAATAGTTCATTTTTCTCGATACTCGACAAAGAGTCGTGCCTAGATTAAAGCGAGTAATATCCAGAAGAAAAGGCCTGCCTGAGGAATAAAATATGTATTGTCGATAAGATTGTGCGCGATAAAAGCGAGACCGCCAAGAAGGACAAATATATTTTTAGCCCCTATTTTGAAATTTCTTAATAACACAATGATTAGATATGTCAAACCAATGAGGCCCAGCAGTCCGGTTTCAGACCATTGGTGTAAAAATATATTGTGCGCATAGCGCGTATCTCTCAACCCCACCTTGTATTTTAAAAATACCTCTTGGAAATTCCCGGGACCAACGCCTAAAAGGGGATGGGCCTTGATTATCTCTATGGCAGTGCGCCAATAATTTAGGCGCTGAACAATAGAGTTGTGAGGGTTTTTAAGGTCGACTAATCGTTCCCATCGCGTTATAAAGATAAAGCATAGCACTGCTATAATAAAAATAAAGGAAAGGGTTAATATTGATTTCTTTTTCTTTAAGGATTTATACGAATAAGAGAGCAGGATTATCAAAGCGAATATTAAACTTACCCATGTGTTTAGAGATTTTGTAAGTATCATGGCTGATACA
>JBDRBM010000025.1:0-2301 GCA_043822665.1 Candidatus Omnitrophota bacterium | reverse complement strand
TCATACTATCTTAATATGTTTCTTTTTTAAAATATCCAAGACAAAAGGATCTCTATTTTTCTTTTTAGAATCAAACTCTCTCTGGCTGATATTAATCATATTGATTTCCCTATCAATATCTTTTTGCAATTTATTTATTTTTCCCTGAAGAAAAACTATATCCTGACTGCCGACTACAATAAGATCGATATCGCTGAAAGTATCCATCTTATCCTGAGCGTATGAACCATAGAGGTATGCGGAATTAACTCCCTTGATACCGCTTAAAAGTTTCCTGAGTTTTCCTTCCAGTCCAATTGTTTTCATGAAGATATTCTTATATTCTTGGTATAAAGGGAATTTTTTATTCAACGAATAATATCTTTGATTCCCCCTTAGTTCGCTTATAAAAACCCCTTCTTTTTCGAGCTCCTTAAGTTTTCTAATAAGGTTTCTTTTGTCTAAACCGAGCCGCCTTACTATTTCATTGACATAGAAACTCTCATCTTCATGCAAAAAGTAAAAATCGAGAAGAGTCTTGGCGGTCTTTGACGCTACAGAAAACATCTCTATTTTCTCCTTATGATGAAATTAATAAAATAGGTGTATTGTTTTACACCTATAAGTGTATACTATTACACTGTTATTGTCAAGGTTTTAATTTTATCTGGAGTTCCCAGTATTTTGTGTAGCTTAAGACCTGATACATGGCGCTATTTACCGCGACCACCAATCCCACCACCCCGTCCTTATAGCCCTTTTTCCTGACGTACGTCCTGAAAAACCTGTCACAGGCCTTCCAGAGCATCTTACCCACTCCTATCTTCCTCTTCTCATTAAACCACTTCTCGGCTTCCAGGCTTGTCTGTCCATTGAGACCCCTAAAGAGCTCAGAAAAATCCTCGTAGCCTTTATGTATTATATCTTTTGTCAGGTGGCCACACTTACCGTCATACATGGCCCTTGGATGGACGCCTACTTCCTCGTATTTAAATAAACTTTTTCGGAAAAGCCTTAGCTTACCCCCCGGATACCAGCCGCCATGCTGGACCCAGTAACTTCCAATATAAGTCCTTAAAGGGATCGTGTAAACAATAAACTCATCGGATGTTACGGCATTTGAGATCTCTTCCTTAAGCCCTTCCGTGACCTCTTCATCCGCGTCAAGGCTCAGGACCCATTCATTCCTGACCTGAGCGTACGCCCAGTTCCTGTGAATACCTTCCACGTCCATCTTTCTCTGGAACACCATGGCGCCATTTGCCTTCGCGATTTCGACAGTTCTATCAGAGCTAAAATCATCCACCACAATATGCTCATCTGCCCAGTTTTTGGCGCTATTTATGCAAGCGGCTATCTTATCTTCTTCATTATGGGCGATGGTAACTACTGATATTTTATTATTCATGCCGCGCCTTTTCTGCTACTGCTATCAGCTGATCGCCTGAGCCTATCATGTTTCCTATTTTGGCGAGAATGGCCGTAGAGTTCTTGCGTAATGATTTAGAAAAATTATAATGCTGGCTGTTTTGAACTAATTCTTTTATCCTGAAGCCATCCCTAGACAACAAATACACCAGGCTCTTTCTGTCAAAATGCCATATATGCTCCGGGATACCCCAGCCATACCATCGGTTTCTGTAAAGCCTGGCTGCCAGGCTTGCATGATTAGGCACGCCGATTACCAAGATGCCGGTATCTTTTAAAATATTGCTGATATCTTTCATGAATCCGTTGGGTTCTGAAATGTGCTCTAGCACGTGATTCAATAAAATTACATCAAAGGCGCTTTTTTTATACGCGGGGCCGCTGATAAGACATCCAGTTACCTCGAATCCCTTTGAACTTGTAATCTCCCTAGCCTTTTCGTTGAGTTCTATCCCCTCAGCCTCAAAACCCAGTGTTCTGGCTTCTTCCCGCATGAAGCCGACAGCGCAGCCTATATCAAGAAGCCTGCCCTTCCGCTGATGCCTGGAAATCACTTTCATGAAATTTCTCGCAAAACTCCTGAAATCTTTTTCATTCTCGATATAATGCTCGCAGTAACGTTCCTGCTCCTTATAGTCCATTGAAAAATATGGCATCGCCCTGAGCGTCCCGCACCCCTTACAAATCACTATGCTTCTATTTTTATTCCTGAAATAGAGATAAGGGCGATATTCCGAAAAACCGCAGATTCTGCATATATTATCTGACATCGTCGCCTTTATAATATCTGCTGTAATAAATTGCCCAGATCATAAAATGTCTCCATGCGTTTAAAATAGAAAATACAAAACCATGCACACCGTCCCTGAAACCCTGCTTTTTAAAGAATAACTT
>JBDRBM010000024.1:0-67097 GCA_043822665.1 Candidatus Omnitrophota bacterium | reverse complement strand
CTTAAAAGTACCTTTATATCAGATATCTCGCCGTTTTTCTGGGAATAATTTTCTATCAATCTTGCCAGTATAGCCGCTATCTCTTTCGAGGAGAGGGCGTTGGAGGTTTCAGCGGAAATAATCTTATTAAAAATCTTTCTTATTTCATCTTTCAGGGAAAGAACAAGGTCTCTTGCTGCCTGTTTAAGAGAGGCCTCTGCAGCATCTTTCATCTTTCGGATCTCTTCCTCTGCTTCGGCCTTGAGCCTCTTAGATTCCTTACTGGCGTCTTCTATTATTTTTTGCGCCTCGGCCCTGGCCTTTGACTCTATTGCCTTTTTGTTCTCTTCTGCTTTCTGTATGCCTTCCTGGTTTATTTTATCAAGAAGCCCTTTTAATTTTTCAGACATGATATACACCTCTTTTGGCACACTGAAGTGTGCCCTACAACTTTGCCGCAAAGGCCTTCATAAACATGCGGACTGAAGCCTGCCTATTCTCGACCCTTGCCTTTATCTGCTGCCTGGCTTTGTTAGAACAACACCCTGTTTGCACAAAGGGCATTGTTCCGGGGGGAAAACTGGAAGATCTATTTTCACAAGACTACTTGATTTTACACCAAAATCTATTTTTTTTCCACTTCTATCTATAATACTTCCTACACCTATTATAGTGGCGCCTGTGGACTGGACTACTTCAATGACCTCTTTTGTAGAAAGGCCTGTTGTGATTACATCCTCAACCACAAGGACCCTGTCTTGCTTTTTTATTCCAAATCCTCTTCTAAGAAGCATCTTGCCGTCTTTTCTCTCGGTAAAAAGAGAACGAACCCCCAGGGCCCTGGCTGTTTCGTAAGAGACGATCACTCCTCCTAAAGCAGGCGCTACAACGCACGTTGGATTATCATCCTTGAAGCATCCTGCCAGCTGTCTAGAGAGTCTTTCAGCGTATTCAGGATATTGCAGGACAAGGGCGCACTGCAAATACGCGCCGCTATGAAAACCGCTTGAGAGCTTGAAATGGCCTTTTAAAAGCGCTTTTTTCTCCTCAAAAATCCCAAGAACCTCTTCTTTATTCATATTATACTCTTTATAGCCTTGACCGGATCCTTTGCCTTTATAATTGGCCGGCCTATCACAATATAATCCGCGCCTGATTCAATAGCCTGTTTTGGAGTAGCTATCCTTTTCTGGTCTCCTTTGTCATCCGCTTCAGGCCTTATGCCTGGCGTAACTATCAAAAAATCCCTGCCCATTTTATTCCTAAGCATCTCTATTTCCTGCGGAGAGGACACAACACCATCCAGGCCTGATTTTTTAGCCAGTAAAGCCAGGTTCAGCACTTGAGCCTCTGAAGATCTATCTATTCCGATTTGCTTCAGGCCGTCAGTATCTATGCTCGTAAGCACTGTCACGCCTAAGATCCTAGGCCTATCTATCCCCAATATCCTGCTTTCTTCTTCCGCGCCTTCCAGGGCAGAGCGCATCATATCGCTTCCACCAGATGCATGGACATTGAACATCAAGACGCCTAATCGCGCAGCTATCCTGCCAGATGCGCGAACCGTATTAGGTATATCGTGAAACTTTAGATCAAGAAAGATCTCTCTGTCGTATTTTTTAACAATATCTATTGCCTTTGGCCCACAGGAATAAAAAAGTTCCATCCCGACCTTAAAAATCCTTACATGAGGGCTCAAGATATCAAGAAGGCGTTCTTCCTCTTTGATAGTGTGAACATCCAGGGCTACTATGATCTTTTCTTTTTCCATAGCTCTATCCCTTTTATTATTTTCTCGCAGGTTCCGGGTTCGATAAAATTCGCTGTGCCTACCTGCACTGCCTGTGCGCCTGCAAGCAAAAATTCAATGGCATCTTCTGCTGTCATTATACCGCCTATTCCTATTATAGGCCTTTTAATATTTCTTGCAACCTCCCAGACCATGCGCAATGCTATCGGCTTAATGCAAGGGCCGCTCAAACCACCCGTAATATTGCCGAGCTTTGGCCTTCCAGTCTCAATATCTATTGCCATACCCAAAAAGGTGTTTACCAAACTCACTGCGTCTGCGCCTCCATTGCATGCGGATTTTGCAATCTCCACAATATCAGTTACATTTGGCGAGAGTTTTGTAATGAGCATCTTATCCGTTGCTTTTCTAACACTCTTTGTCACTTCATACGTTGCATCTTTATCTTGAGAAATCAACCTCTGTCTTCTGTCCTCTGTCTTCTGTCTTCTGATATTAGGGCACGATATATTCAGCTCTATCCCTGCCACATCTTTTTCTTTATCAAGCCGTTTTGATAGTTCGCAAAACTCCTTAATACTATCTCCTGATATACTTACTATAAGAGGTACTCCTATCTTTGAAAGATAGGGCATCTTTTCTTTAATAAAATTATCTATGCCCTCGTTTTGCAGGCCTATTGCATTGAGCATACCGGATGCTGTCTCGCATATCCTGGGCATTGGATTGCCTTCTCTTGGGTTTAAAGTAATGGTCTTTGTAATAATCGCCCCGAGTTTCTTCAGGTCAACCAGGCCTTCAAATTCTTTTGCGTATCCAAAGGTACCTGAAGCAACCATCACTGGGTTTTTTAATTTAATCTTACCTATAAGAACTGCCAATCTGTTCGCGCTCCTTTCACCTTAACTTGACTAAATGTGGCATGTAAGAATTGTCAAGTTAAGGCCATATTATGGTGTTTGCCTTGAATACTGGGCCGTCTTTACAGGCTAATTTATACCCATTATCCCTGACCTTTACAGCGCATCCAAGACATGCGCCGACACCACACGCCATTTTTTCTTCGAGCAAAATCTCACATTCTACACCTTTTTCATTGCACATCCTGGCAATAGATTCGAGCATTGGCCGCGGCCCGCATGCGCATACCGTGGATCGTGGATCGTGGATCGTGGATCGTAAAACTTTTTCAAATAACTTCGTTACTAAGCCCTTATATCCTTTACTTCCATCATCAGTGGCAATATAAACTTTGGCTCCTGTTTTCTTGAAATCTTTTTCGCATAAAATCAGGCTCTTTGTCCTGGCGCCTAATAGAACTATATTTTGGATTTTGGATTTTGGATTTTGGATTTCCGCTAATTTTTCTGCAAGAAAAATTAGCGGCGCGACTCCAATGCCGCCGGCAATTATTATGGTGGATGGTGGATGGTGGATGGTGGATGGTGATAAAGTAAATCCATTGCCTAATGGACCTAAAATATCTATGGTCTCGCCGGCTTTTTTTCTAGACAAGACTTCTGTCCCCTTGCCAATCACCTCGTATAGAATATCGATACCCGATACCCGATCCCCGATACCCGATACCCGATGTATACTAAGCGGCCGCCTTAAAAGCGGGTCAAATCCATCACTGCATCTCACCTGGACAAACTGCCCGGGCTTTGCGTTTTTGGCTATATAGGGCGCGTCCAGGGCCATCTTAAAATATCCCGGGGCAATTTCTTTATTGGATAATATATTTGCTTTAATATCTTTCATTTTTGTCCAAAAGTTATCCACAATGTAGGTGACCCTTAAGGGTCACCTACATTGTGGATTGTGACGGCTGAAGGCTCAAAATAGATCCATCTGTTTTTCGCCAACAGCTTCTTCTTTTTTTAATATCTCTATCTTACCATATTCGCCATCATACCCGGGTAATATATTTACATTTCCTTTTCTCACGTTTATTATAGCCTTTGCTATCTTCCGCGGTACCTTACTGAGAAGTTCTTCGTCTTTTATCTTTGTCAGGACCTCAAGTTCTGTCCCGAACCGAGGTATTATAGCGCGATACTCACTCCCTACTGCCTTGGAGCTATATCCCACGCCCAGGACACCCGCGATTATCTCTGCCAGAGGTATCATCCTCTGGTACGGGATCCTGTTCTCAGGCTCAAACCCCTCAGGCCTGTCAGCAAGTTCATTGACCCTGTTCATTACGCCTACTGTAATGGGTTTTCCGCAGACAGGACAGATATTTTTATTCTTTTTTGTCTCAACCGGACTTAAACGTAGTTTACAGTTCCTGTGTCCGTCAAAATGATACTTACCCTCTTCCGGAAAAAATTCAATTGTAGAGAGAAATTGCTTATTGTCTTTTGACTTAAGGGCGTCTATTACGGCTTTATAACTCATTTCTGTATCAAATATATTCGCTTCTCTGCCTATTTTCTGCGGACTGTGTGAATCTGAATTAGATATCAGGCTGAACCTGTCAAGCTTGCTCCAGCGCCAGTTCATGCCAGGGTCTGATGAAAGCCCTGTTTCCAGGGCATAGATGTCTTTGGCGTATTCTTCAAAACACTCCTCTATTGAATCAAAACCTGATTTGGAACCAAAGAGAGAAAACCACGGTGTCCAGATATGGCCAGGCACCAGAAATATCTCCTTACTGATTCCGAATAAGACCTCTGCCAGGTCTTTCGCGTCTATGCCGATAATAGGCCTTCCGTCAGACGCGAGGTTTCCATACCCTGAAAGCGCGGAATTTATTTTATCGACAATGTCAAAGCTCGGGGCAAATACTATATTGTGAATCTTCCTGACCTTGCCTGCCTTGGAATAAATACTCGATATTTCTCCGGTAAGTATAAAATTTACATTATTATACTCGAAGAAGCCGCTGCCCGAGTCTTTCAGCGCGTCTTTTAATTCCTCAAGCCAGAGGTGGTGGGTAAAATCTCCTGTGCCAAGAAGCGATATCCCTTTTAATTTCGCGAACTCGGATAAGGTTTTGACTTCCATTTGCGGACTTGTGGCGCGGCTGTATTTAGAATGAATGTGAAAATCAGCGACGAACCTCACTCAGTGACTCCTTTTTGCGCGCTATAGATTACACGGCCCTTGTAAATGGTATGCTCTACCGCGCCCTTAAGCTTCCTGCCCAGAAATACGGAATTCTTTGATCTGGACACAAAATCTTTCTTTTTTACTACCCATTCCTTTTCCGGCGAGATAATAATAATATCCGCTTCCCGGCCTTCCCCTAAAGCGCCTTTATCTACGCCGAGAATCTTAGCAGGGTTAAGACACATCTTCTCTGCCAACTCGCTCCATGTCAATAACCCTGTATCTATCAACTCTGTAATGCCTGCTGAAAGCCCTGTCTCCAAACCAATAGTACCTGATTCCGCATATTCAAACTCTATCTCTTTTTCATTTTCTGTATGAGGCGCGTGGTCAGAGGCTATCGCGTCTATGGTGCCATCCTTGAGCCCTTGTTTTATGGCCTCAACATCTTCTCTGTGCCTTAAAGGCGGGTTTATCTTCATGTTGGTGTTATAATCAAGCACTGCTTCTTCGTCCAAAATAAAATAATGGGGGGCTGTCTCTGCCGTTACTTTTATGCCGATTTTTTTTGCCTTTCTGATTATCTCTACTGATTCTTTACAACTTACATGGGCAATATGGATAGCCGCGCCTGAACGTTCCGCCAATTGTATATCACGCTCAACCCTTTTATATTCTGATTCATTAGAAACCCCTCTTAAGCCGAGCCTCGTAGAGGTAAAACCAAGATTTACTACTCCATTATTAGAAAGGTTCTTATCTTCGCAGTGGCATATTACAAGGACCTTATGTTTCTTTGCGTTTCCGAGCGCTTTGAGCATTAATCCTTTATCTTCTACAGAAGACCCGTCATCAGTAATGGCAATTATACCTTGTTCCTTTAATGATTCTATGTCACATAATTCTTTGCCGAGCCTGTCTATGGTAATCGTACCGTTAATCAAAACATCTATATTTGCCGTCCTTTTTATAATATCCCTGAGGATGCGCGCGTTTTTAGCGCAATCGATCGCGGGTATGGTGTTGGGCATGGCAAGGACTGTGGTAACCCCGCCTTTTGCCGCGGCTATTGTGCCGCTCGCAACTGTTTCCTTATCCTCTCTTCCTGGTTCTCTTAAATGCACATGCATGTCCACAATACCAGGCATTATTATTTTGTCTTTGGCGTCTATTACTGTATCCGCGTCTACTTTAATCTCTTTCTCCACCTTGGAAATCTTTCCGCCGGCTACAAGAATATCTCTTACGCCATTTATATTATTAGAAGGGTCCACTACAATTCCGTTTTTAATTAATATCTTCATAACCGCGTCCTTACTTGAGACAGCCAGAAAAGAACCGCCATCCTGACCGCAATGCCATTTGTAACTTGTTCCAAAATTACAGAATTTGCGCCATCCGCTACCGCGCTTGATATCTCAATGCCTCTATTTATAGGCCCAGGGTGCATTACTATAATATTCTTCCTGGCTTTTTTGAGCCGCTCTTCGGTTATGCCGAATTTCTTAAAGTATTCTAACTGTTTGGGGAAGGCTGTTTTTTCGTCGCGTTCAAACTGCATCCTTAATACATTTACCGCGTCAGCGTCATAGAGCGCGGAATCTATATCACTTGTCACGCTTACGCCTGTTTTTTCTATGCCTGGCGGTATTAATATACCAGGCGCGCACAGTGTAATATTTGCTCCAAGTTTAGTCAGGCCCCATATATTGGAACGCGCCACCCTCGAATGCGCAATGTCGCCTACTATAGTGACATTAAGGCCTTCTATGTGTCCAAATTTCTTTTTTAAGGTGAAGATGTCCAGCAGGCCTTGCGTAGGATGTTCGTGCCACCCGTCGCCCGCGTTAACAACGCTGATATTTACATTCCTGGCAAGCATTGTTGCGGCGCCAGAACAATTGTGCCTGACTATTATAATATCTGCCTTCAGCGCCTCTATGTTTTTGCCAGTATCATTGAGCGTCTCGCCTTTCCTAACGCTCGATGTCTCGGTCGCGATATTGATTACATCCGCGGACAGCCTCTTGGCGGCTATCTCAAAAGATACCCTTGTCCTTGTGGAAGGTTCGTAGAATAGATTCACTACTGTTTTACCGCGCAGGGCAGGGACTTTTTTGATGGTCCTCTCTAATATCTCTATGAATGAATCTGCTGTATCAAGCAACAGCTCTATATCTTCTTTGGAGAGATACTCTAAGCCTAATAAATCCTTATGAAACCATCTTGGTTTTTTCTTGGCGGGTTTAACCATTTTCTGTCTCTATAAAAACGCTGTCCTCACCATCTATCTCTTCAAGTCTAACCTGCACTGCCTCTATTTTAGATGTAGGCAGGTTTTTACCCACATAATCAGCCCTTATGGGAAGTTCGCGGTGGCCCCTGTCTATAAGCACAGCGAGCTGTATTGTCCTGGGCCTTCCAAAATCTATAAGCGCGTCCAAGGCACAGCGTATAGTCCTTCCGGTGCACAAGACATCATCCACAAGGATTACATTTTTATCCTCTATATCAAAATCTATGTCTGTTTTGTGTACTACTGGCTGTTTGGAGATAACGCTTAAATCATCCCTGTATAAAGTTATATCAAGCGCGCCTACCGGTAATTCTACGCCGTCTATTTGATTAATCAATGCCGCGATCCTCTCGGCAAGAAAATAACCCCGGCTCCTTATGCCAATTATAGCGAGGCCTCCGGCGCCTTTGTTATTTTCGAGTATTTCATGGCTTATCCTCGTGACCGCCCGGCTTATCTCTTCTTTTGTTAATATAGTAGCTCTTCTGACTGACACCTTAACCTCCTGGCGCTAGATAAAAAAAATCCCGCACCTTTTTGATATTCAATATGTTTAAGAAATGATGATTTCTTACCAATCGAATTGAACAAAAGGTTCGGGACAACTTTTAGCTTTATAGTTTCCACTTTATGCTCCCTTACCAGCCTCTCAGGGCTGGTTTAAAGGTTCTATTTTCTGTATATATTATACGACTTTTTATTCACCCTGTCAAGGTCTATCTAATTCAACCCCGCACCTTTTTATCGCGAAGAAGTCCTTAGAATCATAAAGGTGCGGGGTCAAGCGGGCCGAACGTAATCACGTTGCCTTTATGATAGAGCGAAAGAAATAAAAGCATGTATTCTTTTAAATGGCGGGTTAGGAGAAAATTCTGTTTTATGTGTTCGCGGCCATTTTCGCCGAGTTTACGGGCGTATTCGGGCGCGTTCAGGAGTTGTTTTATATAAAACGCCGCTCCCTCTATGCTATGGCATAAAAGCCCGCTATGTTTATGCGTAATCTGTAAAGGTATCCCTCCTACACTAGATGCCACAACTGGCTTTCCTTTCCATAACGCCTCTGATACAGTAAGGGCAAAACCTTCTCTTATCGACTTCTGGACTATTACGCTTGAAACCCGCTGAAACGCATTGATCTCACATGGGATGTTCTCCACGAGTAATGCGTGTATATCAGGGTCCCCTCCTGCAGTGTCCAGGACCTCTTTATAAACCTTGTCTGTTTCAGGATCGTCTGAGGCCCTGTTTCCTACAAGAAGAAGCTGGCAGTCCACGTATTTCTTTACAAGCTTATATGCCTTTATTACGCCCACAGGGTCTTTTAACGCGTCATATCTTGATATCTGGCATACTATTGGCTTAGCTTGTGGGTCTATCTTATACTTATTCAATACAGCATCTATCTCTTTTTGCGACAGTTCCCTATTTTTATCACTGAAAGGGTCTATGGATGGTGCGATCAAGATTTGACGTGTTTTCATCTTGTGCGCAAAATGTGGACTTGAAAATATAGCGGCATCATACCTATCTGCAAAACCTTTAAGAAAATTCCAGACATTTTTATCCGGATTAGACACGTCCACATGACAGCGCCATATCCACTTGCAGCCTTTTATCCTATTTTTAAGCCTTATTAACGCTATAGGCTGCGGGTCATGGATAAACATTATGTCGCCGTAGAGATTCATGTTCTTTATATTCTCCTGGCTTACCTCACTAAAGATCTCCCACATCCGACCTGTTATCCTTACCTTTTTCCCGTGAAGAGCATTATGCATAGCCTTTGTGACTTCAAAAAATTCCTTATTTCCTTTTATGACATCCCACTGCGCGTTCACGCCCAATTCCTGCATCAAGGGAACGATCCTCTGGAGTATCTCAGCTACGCCTCCCCCCATGGCAGTGGAATTTATATGCTGAATCACCTTGCCTTCCAGGTATCCTGAGAGCATGCGCAATTCATCAATGGTATTCTTGCCTACTATCTCTTCGTATCTATTAATTGTTGACATATCTAGAGTCTTTCTTCCGCTATCTTAATAACCTTTTTCTTCAAGTCTTCCATAGTATAGGTGTAGGGATCCAAGGATTTTATCTTTTTGGCAAGTTCACCCTCTAATAAAGATGTCTCAAGCCAATGAGAAAAGTCATTAGTCTCCCTGTCCAGCCTCAGCCTTGCCTCAAACATGTGAAAATATATTGAATCTGGGGTAATCTTTTTCAATATGTCTACAAATTCCTTCAGATTCCCTGCCACGTAAGGCAGGGGCATTATTAGGCTTACGCTTTTAATAAAATGAAAAACCTTATTGCCTGTTGTAAACCTGAGCTTTACCTTCGGGTTTTTCTTTATATAGTTTCTTATTGTACTTGCTATTTCATTTCTAAGAGAACGGATAGAAGAGTGCCGTATCGTATCTATTGAGGCGATCTTTTCCGCAAGCACCTCTTCGTTCAGGGCATTTTTTATCCAGTGAGCAAAATCATTTGGCGGCTCAGGAGATAGATACCTGTGTTGCTGAAGAGATCTGTGGGTATGATAATAGATAGATGAGCCAGGCACCTTTTTTATCAGCCTCAGGAGTTCTCTTATATTAGAGGCCTTCAGGCCTGTAAGCACCCTGAGATGCAGCCTTGTGCAAAACCTGAATGTCTTTTCATTATTTCTTATAGCAGTATCTTCCATGACTTCTATATAATATTATGTATCCGGAAATAAGTCAAGTTATCCACATTAGTAGGGGACTCTTAAGGGTCCCCTACTAATGTGGGCCTACAAAAAGGAAAATCCTATACTGCAAGTTAAGCAGCATAAGATGCTGCGACTACATCTTGCAGCGCCTTGCGCTGCTTGTAAAAAGGAGCTGTTTTAGGAATAGTTTTACTTCTTTTGTGTCTTTCAGATAATAATCCGCCTTTATGTTCTTCTTTGGCATTCCTACAAATATTGATACGCCTTTTCCTTTAATGGCGCGGAATGCGTCAATGTCTGTTAAATCATCACCTATATAAATAGGCAGGGCCTTATTCCTGCCCAGGATAGCCATGACCGCCCTGCCCTTGTGCCATTCAACAGCTGGCCTCGCTTCAAGGACCATCTTGCCTGATGTCACCCTGATTCTTTGCGACGTTATATACGGTTTTAATATTTTATTGAAGATGGCCTTTATCTTGGCTCTGTGTTCAGGCTTTGCCATCCTGAAATGAACACTAAGTGTAGGGCCTTTGTCTTCTACTATTACGCCTTTTATGCCTCCGAGCACAGCCTTAAGATATAATGTTATATTTTTAATCAAAGATCTTGAGGAAGGTCCTGTTGATTTTTTAATCCTTCGACTCCCTTGCTCTATCTCCAGCCCATGATTTCCAGCATACACAAGACCCCTTATTCCAACCATCTTTTTCACGTCTTGTAAAGACCGTCCGCTGATAATAGCGATGTTGAGCCTTGGATGAGTGTTCAGGTTTTTGATTATTTTTTTTAGAGAGGGTGAAAGCCTTGCCAGCTGCGGCCTTGAGACAATAGGTGTAAGCGTGCCGTCATAATCTAAGAATAAAAATACTTGGCGGGAATTTTTTATTTTTGAGAAAAGCTCTTCCGCATGGCTGAAAAGATATTTCATATTATTCTTTGAATTCGAACCTAAGAAGTTCTGATAGGACTTTGCCGGCCCAGCGGTATATATTGTTCCTTGACACTTGCTCTCTCATTTTGATCATGCGGCTCTTTGCTTCATCTCTATCCATTGACACTGCTTCTTTTATCTTATCCGCGAATTCCTCTATATCATACGGATTTATCATGACCGCGCCGTCCAGTTCCCTGGCAGAACCTGTGAACTGGCTCAGAACCAGCACCCCTGACGCGTCAGCGCGAGTGGATACATATTCCTTTGCCACAAGATTCATTCCGTCGTGCAATGGACTCACTATGCATATATCAGCAAGCCTGCAGAAAGCCATTACCTCTGGATAATTTAGATGCCGCCTGACAAAGAGTATAGGCTGCCAGCCTTCATGTGAATGTTTCCAGTTTATCTCTTCGACAAGCGCGTTTATCTCATCATTCAAATTCTTGTATGCAGGTATATGAAGCCTTGATAGCCTGCCCATCTGAATAAAGACAAACCTCCCTTTATACTCCGGATATTTTTCCAGGAACCTGTCTATGGCACGCAGCCTTTCAGGGATGCCTTTTGTATAATCAATCCTATCGAGGCCAAGCATTATGAAATCATAATTGAGGAGAAATTCCTCTTTCAGGCTTTGCATGTATTCTTTTATCTCCTTCGAATTTGATAGGCGCTCTATATATTCATAATCCACACCTATAGGAAAAGGCCTGATAAGAGTTTCATGCCCGCCTTTCACAACTGAAAACCTCTCGCGATCAATCCTTGTTTCAATCTCTTTTTCCACTGTAGCAATAAAATTTTCGCAGTGATATCTTATATGAAAACCCAGAAGGTCATTTGCCAAGAGGCCCTCCAGTATCTCTTTTCTCTTAGGGCAGATCCTGAATACCTCTGGGTTTGGCCACGGTATATGCCAGAAATGCGCTGTGATTATATTGCTGCCGGCATCTTCCTTTAAAAACTTCGGGAGAAGTGCCATATGGTAATCCTGTATCCATACAAACGCCTTTTTGTGGCCGACCTCTTTTAAAATAGCGTCTGCGAATTTCCTGTTGACCTTTTCATACATGCGCCAGTCTAATTCCTCGAACTGTGGCCTGGTGTAGGTTATATGCGACAACGGCCATAGGGCCTCATTCGCAAAACCGTAATAATATCCGTCTTCCTCTTCCTTTGTAAGCCAGACTCGACGCAGGGTGTACTCAGGGTCATCGGGCGGGACTTGCAATTTGTCGTTTTTATCCACTGTCTCTCTGTCAGCGTCTCCAGAGCCATGCGCAACCCACAAACCACTACAAGCCTTCATTACAGGATCAAGGGCCGTGACCACTCCTCCGGCTGAACGCTGGCATATAATATTTGATTTCTTGTGCATGTGTATATAAGGCTCTCTATTGGAAGCGATTATTAATAAATAATCGCCAAGGCTCTCTTCAATAACCTTTTTAAGGCTCTCTTTGGTCCACATATCGTCCTTCTTTTTAAATTTTGCTTATCTCAACCTGAAACTTATATCCAGGAGGGTTTTCACTAAAAAACTTTTTAAAAAAATGAGCATTAGAAAGGCTATGATCGGTGAAATATCTATACCAATGCCTGCGTTGAGAGGCAGCATCCTTCTGATGGGATATAAAATCGGTTCTGTGGCCTTGTATAAAAACTGCACTATAGGATTATATGGATCAGGGTTTACCCAGCTTATTAAGGCCCTTATCAATATAAGCCAGTACAATATTGTAAGGATCACGTTTGATAAACTCGCTATAGCCGCTAATAGATTTGAAAATATAAACATTATCTTGCCTTCTCCTGGTCGTAATTTATGGCTCTTATGGGGTAAGGTATCACGATGCCCTCTTTGGCGTAACGCTCGTGAAGCCTCTTTATAAACTCGTGCTTGATTAAATAATTATCTACGAACTCTTTGGCCCTAAGGATGACTGTAAAATCTATGCTGAAATTATTAAATGTATGATATCTGATAAAAGGATCAAATTCCGGAATACCTCCTGTTACATCTTTCATAACCTCTTTTGCAACCTCACATGTAACCTTTTCAACATGCTTCAAATCAGAATCATAATGCACACCCACCTGCACCAGGACAGCCATCTCTTTCTGCGGATAGTAATAATTCAAGATCTTCGAGCCTGCCAGCACTTTATTGGGTATAACTACGACGTTATTGGGCAGCATCCTGACCCAAGTCGAGCGCCACCCAAGTTTTTCTACATACCCCTCTTCTCCTGAATCAAGCTTTATAAACTGGCCAAGTTGTATTGGTTTATCCATCATTATCTGTATGCCTGAAAAAAAATTTTCAAGTGTTGGCTGAAGCGCCAAGGCTACCGCAAGTGAACCTATGCCCAAAGAAGCAAGTATAGGGGTTATTGACACCCCGAAATTATCCAGCAATATTAAAAGACCCAGGCTTATTACTATTATCCTTACAAAGGTTCTTATGACACCCCCCGATGCCTTTAAGATATCCACCTTGTAAGAATATACCTGTATAAGGTTTATAAAGAGCTTATCCAGAAACAAGATCATGGCAATTACTGTTGTTGCCCTTAGCCCTATCACTAAATATCGCAATATGCCTGAATCAGCTGCTATTGGAGATATTTGCTCCACTATAGCTACCCCGCTCACAAATATCAGCAAAACCAACGGAAAATTAAGCGCGGACAGCAGTATGTCATCTAGTTTGGAGCTTGTCCTATTAGCAAAACGCTCCACCCTGACAAAAACAAGCTTCTTAATAACCAGCAAGATGCTGACCCATATAAAATATACAATTGGGGCATATATAAAAGCTGGTATTGTCACGTTAAAAAGCGTGATATCTTTCATAATATCCTTAGTTTAAACGAGTTGCCGCTCTTTGTCAAGGGCTCTTTTAAGTCATTTGCCCCTTATCAGGAGAATAAACTCGCCTCTGGGGGGGTGTTTTAAAAAGTGCTCAATGGCCCCTGAAACATTTGAGCGTATAGTTTCCTCAAATATCTTGGTCATTTCTCGCGCGACTACTATGTCTCTGTCACCTAATATATCCAGTATATCCGCCAAGGTCTTTAAGACCCTGTGCGGCGATTCATAAAGTATAATCGTGCAGTGCTCCTCTTTTAACTGGCCTAATTGCCTGCGGCGCTTTGCCTTTTTGTTAGACAAAAATCCTTTAAACAAAAAACTATCTGTAGGCATGCCGGATATTACAAGACCTGATACAAATGCCGCAGGCCCTGGCACCACAGTCACAGGGATATTGTTTTTTATTGCAAGGTTTATAATATTATACCCCGGGTCGCTTATCCCAGGGGTGCCGCTGTCAGAGACAAGCGCGATTTGCCTGCCTTCTCTTAAGAGTTGGGCCAGATATTCACCTTTTTTAATCTTATTGTGTTCAAAATAGCTGGTACTCGGCGTAACTATACCATAATGAGAAAGAAGCTTTTTTGTATGGCGCGTATCCTCGCACGCAACAAGGTCTACGGATTTAAGCGTCTCAATAGCCCTTAATGTTATGTCTTTGAGATTCCCAATCGGGGTGGATACTATAAAAAGTTTTCCTGACATATTTTTCTATACACTCTACGCTATCCCTGCCTGCCGGTAGGCAGGCGCTAAACGTTATTCTACAGTCACGCTCTTGGCAAGATTCCTAGGCTGGTCTACATCGCACCCTCTTATTACAGCTATATAATAAGCCAAAAGCTGTAATGGTACAACAGCTACGATGGGTGAAAAGATCTCATCTGTCTTTGGAATGTATATGATCTCTTTTGTAAATCTCTTAACGCTTGAGTCGCCCTCAGTGGCGACTATAATAACCCTGCCGCTTCTCGCGCATATCTCCTGGATATTGGAAACTATTTTGTCATAGATACTGGACCTCGGCGCTATACATACCACAGCCCTGTACTCATCTATCAATGCAATAGGGCCATGTTTCATCTCGCCCGCGGCATACCCCTCTGCCGGTATATAAGAGATCTCTTTTAGTTTTAACGCGCCTTCAAGGGCTGTTGGGAAATTAAGGTTCCTGCCAAGATATAGAAATGAGCCAAAGTTATGATGCCTTGCCGCGAGTTTTTGTATAGAATGCCTGTTTTCTAATACCTTGTCCAGGAATCCTGGTATTCGCTTGAATTCCTTTAAAAGATACCGCTTGAATTCCTTCTTTAAAAACTTTTTCCTGTCAGCTATGTACAAAGATAAAAGATAAAGTATGGCGAGTTGCGCGGTGTATGCTTTTGTAGAGGCAACGCTTATCTCCGGACCAGCGTATGTGTAGAGGATGCCGTCTGAAATCCTTGTAAGGCTTGAACCTACAACATTGCATATAGAGACGATCTTAGCGCCTTTTCTCTTAGCCTCTCTGACAGCGGCCAATGTATCCGCTGTTTCACCTGACTGGCTTATTGCTATTGTAAGGGTGCGGCTATTGACAATTGACTCCCTATATCTAAACTCACTCGAGACATCCACTGTTACAGGAATATTGCAGAATCTTTCGAGGAGATATTTGCCTACAAGGCCAGCGTGATAGGCAGTGCCACAAGCGAGTATAATAATGCTAGAGATATTCTTTATTTCGTAATCGGTAAGCCTTATACCGTCCATGGAAATTCCAGAACTGTTTTTTATGCGCGACGAGAGAATTTGTTTCAAGACCTTTGGCTGTTCATTTATCTCCTTGAGCATAAAATGAGGGAATCCGCCTTTTTGAGCGCTGGCCACGGTCCACTTTATTGTATCTATTTTTTTCTTTTGTTCTTTGCCATTTGAATCAAGGACCCGCACCCCTTCCTTGGTAAGAACTGCTATTTCGCCGTCTTCTATATACAAGACCTTTTTAGTATGATTGAGTATGGCCGGGATATCAGAGGCAATGAAATTTTCGGACTTTCCTATGCCGACTATAAGAGGGCTTTCTTTTCTGACAGCTATAAGTTTATCCGTCTGGTTCCTGCATAAAATACCGAGAGCAAAAGAGCCTTTAAGGCTTCTTATCGCTGTCAAGACAGCCTTTTCAAAATCTCCCCTGTAATATTTTTCTACAAGGTGAGCGACTACCTCGGTGTCAGTCTCTGACCTGAAACAGTGCCCTTCTTTTATTAAAGTCTTTTTTATCTCGTTAAAATTCTCTATTATACCATTGTGTACGATTGCAAAATTACCAGAACAATCTACATGCGGATGAGCGTTTATATTTGTAGGCGCGCCGTGAGTTGCCCAGCGCGAGTGGCCTATGCCAATAACAGAACCTCTTAAATCCTTCCTGTTTTTTATCAAATACTCAAGATCATCAATCTTTCCAGAACGCTTGGCAACGCGTATCTTATCATCTTTAAGCACACATACGCCTGCTGAATCATAACCGCGATACTCGAGCTGTCTGAGGCCTTCGAGCAATATCGGCAACACGTCCCTTTTCCCTATATATCCCACGATCCCGCACATAGATTTCTCGTAACCTCCTCTAACTTCATGCTTGCCCCGAGTGAAACCGAGGAGCAACTTCGCACAGCCTTATCTAACTTTTCCGATTATCCCTATATCCGCTACCACAATCTCGCCTGCATGTTCAGGGCCTCTATTGATATAAAAACCTTTTTTAGGAAACTGCATGGTCACTGTCTTTGTTGCTTTTATGGCCTGGCCTAATATTTCTCCTGTGTCTGCGTCTAGCCCCGACGGAACATCAACTGCCAATACAGGTACATTCTTTTGGTTCAAGTCAATAATGATTTTACGGGCAGGGTCTTTTACCTCTCCTTCTAATCCTATCCCGAATATGGCGTCTATTATTAAACCTGTATTTATGTTTACCGGCGTAGCGATTTCTTTTACTCTAACCCCCATTCTGCGCAGGATATGTAAATTTGTAAGCGGGTCATTTTTCAGGCCATGGTTCTCGCCGACTATAAATATTGTCACATCTATACCTTGTCTTGCAAGATATCTCGCAGCTACAAAACCATCGCCCCCATTATTACCTGTACCGCAAAATACTGCTGCATTATTACTGGCAGAAGCCTTGAGCATCTCTATGCCTGTCTCGCTTACGCATCTACCTGCATTTTCCATAAGGACAATGGACGGCACGCCAAAATCCTCTATTGTCCTGCGATCCAACTCATGCATCTCCTGCGCACTGACTGCCTGCATAGTGTTATATATTATAACACCTATATGCCCAAGGTTCAATCTCCTTAACTTAAATTAAGCACATCTCTTACGCTCCTGAAAGGGGCGTAAGAGATAAGTGCGAATTTAATCCTGAAGCAGCTACTAACAGGAGCTGCTGAAGGATCTTTTGAGATTGCTTCGGCCTTCGGCCTCGCAATGACAAGCGTTTGTACAATAAAAGGAAATTCCTATACTATCAAGTTAAGCACGCGGGTTAGGTTGAACCTTTGGAAGTTGTATGCTACACTTATAGGCAATGAACAATAGGATAAAACTAAACCTCAGCGCCTTTATTTTAGGCCTTACCTCAATGGTGGGCCAGATAATTATTATAAGAGAACTCATTATCGTATTTTACGGTAATGAGCTATCGCTTGGCGTGATCCTCGCAAGCTGGCTTTTCTGGGTCGCGTTTGGCAGTTTCGCGGTGGGCAGGCTGGCCGACAAGTTAAAACCCAGGCAGAACCTTATAGCTAACCTACAGCTCATCACTGCCCTGGCCCTGCCATTAAACCTGATCCTTATCCGTAATATAAAATCCATATTAAAAATACCGGCGGGCCAGATAATTGACTTTGTCCCAATGCTGGGCGCTTCCTTTGTCTCGCTGTCATTTATCTGCGCGATACTGGGGTTTACCTTTGTGGTGATATCAAGGCTTTCCGCAAAAAAAGCCCTGGACCCTTCTTTAGGGATAGGCAAGATCTATCTCTTGGAGGGATTAGGAGCATCTATAGGCGGGGTTATCTATAGTTTCTTTCTTATAAAATCACTTTCCCCGTTTGAGAATATGTTTATGCTTTCAGGCATCAACATACTGGGCTCTATCCTGGTTTACAGAAATACCCTCTCTTTAATCTATATATTAGCACTATGCCTGGGTTTCACCCTTAAGTGGCCCTTATCTCTGGAAAGACAAACAAGACAAGCTCAGTTCAAGCCGTTTAAGCTGGTCGAAAGCGCTGATTCCATATACGGTAATGTCTCTGTCACAAAAAGAGGGCCTAATTTTAGTTTTTATGAAAACGGCCTTCTAGTATTCACCAGCGGCGACCTCTTGACAAGCGAGGAATCAGTGCAATACGCCATGCTGGAACACCCGCGGCCCCGCAATATACTCCTCATAGGCGGCGGATATGCCGGCTCTCTGGATCAAATCCTCAAGCACCCTGTTGAGAAGGTGGACTATGTTGAGCTGGATCCTTTGATTGTCAAAATGGCGCAAAAATACCTGCCTCCAGTGAAAGACAACAGAGTAAGTATAATCAATGGCGATGGCAGGTTATTCGTGAAAAAAACCGATTCTCTCTACGATGTCATAATCTTGAACCTCCCTGACCCGCATACAGCAATGCTGAACAGGTTTTATTCCATGGAGTTCTTTAGAGAAATAAAAAGGGTTCTGGCGCCGGGAGGTGTATTTTCTTTTTCGCTTACATCTTCTGAAAACTATATAAACCATGAGCAGGCATATTACCTTGCCAGCATCTATAACACCCTCAAAAAAGAATTTAGTGATATAAAGGTCCTGCCCGGAGATACCGCTATCTTTCTGGCATCAGAAACAAAGGAACTTTTAACCTACGATCCTAGTATACTCATAAAAAGACTAAAAGAGCGCGGGGTCAACACCAAATTTGTCAGGGAATATTACCTGCCTTTTAAATTAAATCCCATGAGGATAAAATACCTGGAAAAAGCCATCTTTGAGTCAGGCGGCGCGAAAATCAATAAAGATTTCAGGCCTATAGGGTATTTCTACCACATGTCATTATGGCTGACCCAGTTCCATCCCGGGAAAGGCCTTCTGGGATATCTTGAAAAAATAAATCTAAAATTCATTACGCTGATAACCTGCGCGTTATTCTTCGCGGCCCTTTTAATACAATGGTTCGGACTGAAAGGCCCGCGCCTGCCTGTTATAATATCTATTGGCACGACTGGCATGAGCGAGATATCTTTTCAGATAATAGTAATCCTGGCCTTCCAGTTTTTGTACGGCTATGTGTACTACAAGATAGGGCTTATTTTGACTTCTTTCATGATAGGAGTTGTGCTGGGAAGCTTTTGTATAAATAGGGCTCTTAAAAAAATCACGAATGAAAAAACGTTATATCTCAAGACGCAGACAGCCATATGCATATATCCTTTAATACTGCCGTTAATATTTCACTACATATCAAAGGCCGGGCCTGAGAGAGAGGCCCTGGCGCGCGTCCTGGAGTCAGGTTTCCTCATGCTTCCTGTCATAGCGGGGTTTATAGGCGGTTTTCAGTTCCCTCTTGCCAATAAAATATGCCTTGCCTACGATGCGAATATAAGTAAAACAACGGGCCTTCTCTATGGAATCGATCTTCTAGGCTCCTGCTTAGGGGCACTTATTATAGGGACTCTGTTAGTGCCTATAATAGGTGTTACGCAGGTATGCTTTTTTATTGCTTTTACCAATTTTCTCGCGCTAGCACTCTTGTTTTTCCAAAAAAATATGGTATAGTTATTATAGACAACAAGGAGGTACAAAAATAGCGCGAGCAACTAGGCTTATTGCCTATAAAAAAGCCCCTTTTTAAAGGGGCTTTTTTATTCCCCTTCCTTTTCGCCAAATACTTCTGCTGAGAAGGTATATATTTCTGTGGCAGGATCTTTCCAGGCGTCAGTTGACAGGCCTGCTTTACGGCACGTATGTTCCAAAAAGGTTTCTTTATCCCAGCCGTATTCTGTAGCAACCTGCGGCAGGAGAAGGCCTGAGGAAAAACTTCGCTTCATGTAAAGCCCGTGTTTACCAACTTCTATCTCGTTTATATCGCTTATACGTTTTAAGGGCGTAAGGGCTGATATCTCTATATCTATTTTATCCAGCTCTTCCTCTGTGACAGGGTTAAAGCGGTAGTCATTTATAGCGGCTGACTTAGCAACATCCCTAACAGTCTCATAAAGCGGCTTTACGGCAATTATATAACCTATGCAGCCACGCAGTTGGCCTTGTTTTTTCAATGTTACAAACGCTCCGCAATTCTCCTTGAGGCGTTCTTCTGTGACTTCTATCTTAGCCTGTTTTTTGCCGGTAACTGCCTCTATCACAGAGGCCTTTGCAATCTGGAGAAGTTTATCTTTTTCTTCTCTATTGAGGTATTCGTCTTTCATGATCATCGCCCCCTTGTCCTCTTCCGGTTTAGGAGAGGGAATGTATATAACGATACTTGAATAACCGACCACTCTTGACTTGTCCCCTGTTACATCCCCGGAATTAGCGTATTTTAAAACCTTGGCCTTAGCGTTGTGCCTATTTACAAACATTATAGCAGCCATTACAGCTATGGGCGCATCGATTTCTGTATTGCCGGACCTTAACTGTTCAAGGAGCCAGCCTGCGTCTAATTTTTCTACAGCTGAGATGCCGCCTGTGTCAAGCTTGACCGCCTCATCATAGGAATGGTAATGAGAAAGGTCCACGCTTATTATTAAAAGTGTGTCTTTGTCAATAACATCATAGAGCGCGTCGCTCAATATGCGCGCATCTTCCATGACAGGTGAGCCCATGGCAACAGGGACAATACTGAAATCCCTGCCCTTGTACACCCTCTGTAAAAAAGGAAGTTCTACTTCAATAGCATGCTCTTTTTCGTGAGCCTCTGGATAAAATAAAAACCTGCCGCTTTTATTGATTATCCTGCCCGCGAGTTCCTCGTCCACTCTGACTAGGCCAAGCGGCGTCTCAAAAAAACCCCTATTATACACAGACATACCGTCAAATGCCGCATAATGGCTCGGCGAGATTATTATTATTTTTTTAAAACCAGTATCCTCAAGCTGTTTAAATCCATAAGCTGCCACCTGCCCGGAATACACGTAGCCCGCGTGCGGAACAATGATTGCCAGGAGCCTGCCTTTTATATCAGGCCTTTTTACAGCCCCGAGAAAAGAGTCCACGGTTTGGGCTAACTCATTCTTATCCGCCGGGTAGAACGCGCCTGCCACGGCACTTTTGCGCACCTCTTCGGAAAACGAAGGCCCGCAGAAAAATAAAGATATTAAAATTGCGGCTATAAATATCTTTTTCATGGCTTAGCCCGCTAGATTCTTGTAGTACTTGGCATCTTTGTAAGAGATGTTGGGCCTTGAATTCAACAATCTCAGAAAAGGCGCGGCCAATGCGGCAAATATACCCAAAAGGCCAATCTTAAAAAACTCTTTTCGTGTAATTTTTTTGTCCAACATGGCAACCTTTCTTTTAAGCGGTTTCTCCCCTCACCCTAACCCTCTCCCCTTCAAGGAGAGGGAACAAGGAATTATTCCCACTTTCCGGGTATCACGTGATTGCAAAATCCGCACTTTCCCTTTACAATATTATACTCCAGAATCATATAACCGCGCCTTGCGATCGCAATATTCTTACACGCTGGACAATAGGTATTATTGCCGTCATGGCCTGGGATATTCCCCACATACACATAGTGAATACCTTTTGACATCGCAATCTCCCTGGCGCGCGTAAGGACCTCTTCAGGCGTGGGAGGAAGGTTTTTCAATTGATACATTGGCCAGAATTTAGAAAAGTGCAATGGGACTTCCACTCCTACATTATCTACGATCCACTCGCTCAATTTTGAAAAATCTTCTGTCGTGTCATTATATGTCGGGACCACTAAATTTGTGATCTCTACCCACACACCAGCGTCTTTCATTGTCTTTATGCAATCCTGCACGGGCTGGAGCTTGGCCTTGGACATGGTCTTATAAAAATCTTCTGTTATGCCTTTTAAGTCGATGTTCGCGGCGTCTATAAATGTAACTGCCTCTTTCAATGGTTCTGGATTTATATACCCTGCAGTGACCCAGATATTTAATAGGCCATTTTTATGAGCGAGCCTTCCTGTATCAGCGGCATACTCAAAAAATATAACTGGATCAGAATAGGTGCAGGCTATTGTCCTGCATTTCGCAGCCAGGGCCTCCTTTATCACATCTTCTGGAGAAAGATCCATATTCCTGGTATTCTCAGGCTCTCTCTGCGATATCTCCCAGTTCTGGCAATACATACAGTGCAGGTTGCATCCTGCCGTGGCTATAGAAAATGAACCTGTCCCTGGGAGGTAATGAAAAAGTGGTTTCTTTTCTATTGGGTCGACATGCACGGAACACGGCTTTCCGTAGACAAGGGTTTGTAGCTTACCGCCTATATTCATCCTGGCCCTGCAATCTCCGCGCTGACCCTCTTTCAACTCACATTCTCTCGGGCATAATAGACATTTAACTTTACTCATCTATGGTTTTATAATACCTTGCTTCTCTGGGTTCCAATCCCAGGGTTTTCAACCTGGCTAATCCTTTTGATTCAGGCCCCTCTGTTTTCACAGCTCCCAATACCTCTTTTATCCTCCCAAGGCTGGCCTTGAGAACATCACAAACCGCAGAGCTTGATATAGTAGCATGCGTCACCGCGTCTATATCATCGCCGATTTTAAAGCCTGCGTCCGTTCCTTTTCCCTGAAACTGATTTAAAAATTTAGGCTCTGTAATACCTGAGGCGTATTCAGGAGTTTCGTTATGATGAAGGATTTTTAAATTGATTATTCTATACTGCTTGTCTACGCTGACTAAGATCTCCATAGGCCCTGAATATCCCCGCATTTCAGGCTCTGCGTCTTTTGTATTAAAACAATACCCTATTAACTTACCTTTGGCATACGCCTCATAATACTGAAAAGGTGTTTCAACTTTCCTAAAGGACTCTGCCTCTGGCATGATAGATTTAGTGATTTCATCGCCATATACGCCGGGGACGCATATTAATAAAATTAACAAGATTAACTTGAAAAGACTTCTTTTATGCATTTTTCTGTCTTTTTATAAAAATAAGCGCGGCTATTATAAAAATAACAGCGCTTACGGCCTGTGCGATTTTTATAGTAGACCCCCATATATAAAGACTGTCCCCGCGTAAGCCCGAAACAATTATTCTTATTGCGCTATATATCACCAGATAGAGAAGAAAAAGCCCGCCGTCAAATTTTAACCTCCGCCTTATAGACCATAGCATAAAAAATCCCGCGAGGTCCAGCGCAAACTCATAAAGCTGGGTCGGGTGTACCGGCAATCCGCTATAGGCAATATCAGGAAGGCTGCCTCCTGGAAACCTTATGCCAAAAATAGATTGAGTAGGGGTGCCAAAACAACATCCGTTTAAAAAACAGCCTATCCTTCCTACTGCCTGTCCCAATATTAATGATGGGGCCGTTATGTCCGCAATCTTCCAAAAAGACATCTTGCGTAATCGTGAAAATAAAATGCCTGATAGGATGCCGCCTAAGATAGCCCCGTGTATAGCCAACCCCCCTTCCCATATCTTCAATACAGATATAGGATCTTTTATAAAACTTGCTGGATTAAAAAAAGCAAGGTAATAAAGCCTGGCGCCTATCAAAGAACCGATGGCAAGAAAAAAAACCAGATCATAGACAAGCTCGGATTTTATGTTCCTTCTGAGCGCCTCTAATCTGGCAAAATAAATCCCGATAATAAAAGCAATGGCGACCATCATGCCATAGCTATATATTGTAAAAGGGCCGAATTCAGCTACTATAGGATGCATATCGAGATGGGATGCCCGGCATTAAGCCACGGGCATATTACTTTATAACCAGATCTAACTTACCTGTCCTTTGCTTGGCCAGGTCCCAGCTATAGCCATACAGATGGAGTCCTTTGCTTGAGGCTATAATCTCTCCATTGTCAACGCCTATCTCTTCTGCCATGTATTGTTTTACTAACTCCAGGCCTCCGAGATTGGACGGAAAGCCTCCCCAAAGATCCCAGGACCTGAAATACGGGAAAAAATGCAGCTTACCGTAACGGATTCGCGTATCTATGAGGCGTAAACACGGTGGGTCATTGAGTTTTATGTCTGAAGGCATGCCTATTTCCATAACTGCCTGGTTAGTGCCGTAGCCCTGGGTCTTATAGATCTTGATTACCTCTTCAACCTGATTTACATTAAGAGGCATCTCTTTTATCATTTCCTTATCGCCGGTTGTTTCTTTGATCCTAATCTTGGCATCAACCAGTCGTTCGCCGTATGTGTAATCCTCTGTCTCTGTCTTCTGGCCTGTCAATAAATACGCTAAATAGCCCTGAATATATTCCATGCTGGTCGGAGCAGGGATCCCTGAACCCTCTGGTATTATAGGTATTATCTGATGGGCCGGATTTTTTATCCTTATAGTTACAAAATCAAACTCGAGCCTCTTCTGCCCCTCGTAGCTGCCTCTTGTTATCGTATAAACATGGCCATGGTCCAATATTTTAGAAAGGCACTGAAACCATGCGTCATCCAGGTCAAATACCTCAATATAAACAGGCCTAAGCCCGTTCTTCTCCATTATTCTATCCCCCAGTGCTTCTTTAATTCCTCATTAATATTATTTACGTCACTACTCTCAAGTTCTTTTCCCTTTATTTTACTCTTAAAGCCTTCTTTCTTCAATATAATTATATTTTTCAGTTCGCTTATTGAGATGATGTCTCTGCTAAAAACTTTGGCATGGTTTCTGACAAAATTATCATCCGAGGATACGCTTATTTCATCACGGGAAGAGGCCTTTCTCAGTAAATCAACTATCACCATATCAGCGTCTTTGTCTTTAGTGGTAAATAGAACCTCTATCCTGCCGCAGGAATGCCGTCTTACTCCCAAGGTATCTTCTTTGCTGTCAAATACGACGAATATCTTATCAAAGATCTTTTTCCTGCGCATAAAATCGTTCAGCAATTTAAGAAAATACAGCCTGGCCGCTTCAAGGCTTATATCTTTCTTCGCCTCAAGCTGGCCTATCCTGTGCATGGCATTATAACCGTCTATAATCAGATTGCGCGACACCTGATTCCTTCTTTCTTCAATAAAGCTGTTGTTACCCCGTCGCCCGAAACAAGCCTGGCCTTAAAGCTGCCGTCATAAATCCTGCCTACGCCGCATGAAGGGCTTTTAGCTTTCAATACGGCTTCTTTTATCTCAAAACGCTTTACAATCTCTAACACGGACTGAGCGCCTTTCAGAAACTCTCCTGTAACATCTGAACTATTCTCGTCACACACCATGGCCCTGCCTTCCAACACGTCTTTTCCGCTTCCGCCCTTTATCTCTGTCCTTGTCCTTGGTACAGGCCTGCCGCCAAGCACTTCGGGGCACACAGGCAAAGCAAGCTTTCGAGCTACAAGCTTTCTTATCTTCTCATTGAGCCTGTTTTTCCCGTCCCAGGAACAATTTACGCCTGCCAGGCACGCGCTAACTAAAATCATTTCTCAGTTCCTTTTGGATATCTCCAAGCGCCTTTTCTCCGTCGAAAACTATGCCTCTTATGCCAAGCCTGGAAGCCGCATCTATTAAATCTTGCCTGTCATCAACATAAAAGACTTTATCATTTGATGTCTTAATAGACTCGAGCGCTGCTTTGTAAATCTCGGGCGCGGGCTTCCTATAGCCTATCTCATACGAAAGAATCAGCCTGTCAAATTCTTTAAATATAGGCATTTTCTTTTTAAGAAACTCAAAATGAGTGACATTGAGATTGGAGATCATGACAAGTTTATAAACCGATTTTGCCTTCTTTAGGAAATCGCGCATCTTTATATTAAGGGGGGTATCAAAGAATATGTTGTTCCAGATGAGAAAAAATTCATTGTAATCCAGGTCAAGCTCAAGGGTGTCTTTTACCCGCCTGAAAAATCCCGCAGGCTCTATCTTCCCTTCTTCGTATAGTTCTGTAAAAGACGAATCAAAAAATAGATTATAGATATCCTCTTCATTTTTAGGCGTATATTCGAGGATCTTCCTGACAGCTATCCTGTGGTCAAAATTAATAAGGACATTACCGAGGTCGCAGAGTATAGCATCATATTTTTCCCCCATAATAGTTTTCAGTATAGTGAGTTTACGCCCAATAATCAAGTATATTGTTAATCGAGCCTGTAATATTTGAATGGTTATGCTACACTCTTAAGCGCATAGCCAGCCCTGCTCGCTCAAATGAAGATTTGCCTCATCTATGTCAGGTTTACATGGGGCCGTCTTTTAGACAGCATTTTGTCGGGGGCGAGAAAACTCACCCCACACCAACTGCCTTCGGCAGAAGGTGTGGGGCTCGGACAGTTCTCGCCCTTTTAAAAACCGCCAAAATACAGTATAAAAGGCTAAATTTTCAATTCGCTCACAGGGTTGGTCATGCGCTTAAACAGACAATGCGTTCTTCTATAAAGTATTTACATTTTTTTGTAATATTTTCGATGTCGGGTTACACTCTCAGCACATCAGCGCTTGAGTAAGCCCTGAGCACTTTATCGCTGGTCCTTTTGCCCTGGTGAGGCCTTAAGAAAAGCCTTTTTCTTTTGCGTAATCCAGGATTACCGCATCATTACAGACATTGCCTGTCAAAAGAAAATGGAGCGAGGCCTAACTCTACGTAATGCTTTATAGTCATTTGCATCTATTAGGCCGAGCGTCTTTTTGTAGGCCTTACCAGGGCAAAAGGACACTATATGGGGTTCGTTGTGGCAAAATCTCTCAAGGCACTGGTCCTGACCAAAAAGTGTTATCTATCTTTTCATTTATTATGGTATTTCAATTTTTTTGTTTCTTTTCCGTTTCTTGTATGTTAATATATATTATAATATGAAAACTAAAAAAGCCAAAACAAAAGATAAGTTTTATTTGGAGTTCTCCGCGGCTAACAGGCTTGGTATATGCCTTTTCAGGTACCAATTGTCTCCTAATGAAAAATTTCTGGCTGTCAATCCCGCCATTGCCAATATACTGGGTTATACATCTGAAAAAGAAATACATAAGCTAAAATTCAAATCCCTCTTCAAAGACCCTGCGAAAGGGGTAGAATTTTTCAAGCTTCTCAAAAAGGAAAAAACAGTCAGGTTTTATGAAACACTCTTCAAGACAAAGGATGACAAAGAGGCCTGTGTGGCAATTACAGCATCTTTGGTAGAACCTTTTAATCCCCGCAAGCGTCTGTATATAGAAGGCATGCTTGAAGATATTACAAGACATAAAGAACTGGAAGAAAAATTCGCGCTTGAACAAGAGCTCTTTCAGAATCTACTGGATAATCTGCCTGACGCGGTTTACTTCAAAGATAAAGAAAACAGGCTTGTAAGGGTAAACAAGTTCTACGCGGATGGTTTTAAGATGAAGCCTGAGGAAATAACCGGTAAGACCGATTTCCACTTCTTTCCGAGAGAACAAGCCCAGAAGATGTTCGATGACGATACGTATATACTGATAACAGGAAATCCAATTATAGGAAAGATAGAGCGCACGCTCCTTCCTAACGGCACCTATAACTGCGTCACCACCACAAAGATACCTATAAAGAATAAACGCGGGGAGATAATAGGCACGATGGGCATAACAAGGGACATAACTGCCTATGACCAGATGGAGAGAAATCGCCTTGATATGGTTATGAACTCCTTAAAGGTGCTCGATAGGATTCTTGAGATAAGAGACCCTTACACCTTTGGCCATACACGGCGCGTATCTATAATAGCGGAAAAAATGGCTCAGGAAATAGGGTGGGATGAAAATAAGATATTGGCGCTCAAGATGTCGGCCGAGCTTCATGATATAGGAAAAATACTGATACCCCTTGAGATACTGAATAAACCCGGAACGCTTTCTGAGCTAGAGTTCAAACTTATACAGGAGCATGTCAAAAAATGCTACGACATGCTAAAACATCACTCTTTTCCTTTTCCCCTGCCAGAAACTATATACCAACATCACGAAAGACTTGACGGCAAAGGTTATCCCCGCGGCCTCGTAGGTGAAAAAATCATCCCCGAGGCAAGAATACTCGCCATAGCCGACGTACTCGAAGCCATGACATTCCACAGGCCTTACAGGGCTGCCTTGGGTATAAAAAAAGCTGTGCAGGAATTGAAAGATAATGCCGGGCCAAAGTATGACCAGGATATGGTAAGGGTAATCTTAAAAATAATTAACGAAAATAATTTCAAGGCCTTCTGGATAAATAACGAAGAAGAGACCGCGCTATAACCTGCCTTATATATCACAATGAAACGTTCCGGGATAGAATATTTTTTAAACAGGCGCACAGGAAAAGCCCTGCATGATTATAAGATGATTTCCGACGGGGACAGGATCCTGGTGGGCGTGTCGGGCCAGGACAGCCTTTCTCTGTTGAATATATTGAACGAGCGGTCACGATATGTGCCTGTAAGATACAAACTCATCCCCGTGCATATAGACATAAACAGAAAAAACGCCAAGACAATTGAAAATTATCTTAAAAAAAGCGGCTTAAAATACCATATTATTAAAATAAATCTAAATGAGAACAAAAAAAAGGATATACACAAGACAGAGTGTTTCTGGTGTTCATGGAAACGGCGTGAAGCTATCTTTAAGATGGCAAACCGCGTTAAATGCAATAAGATCGTTTTGGCCCATCACCTTGATGACATACTCGAAACGCTTTTTATGAATATATTCTTCCAGGGAGAAACAAGCACCATGCCGCCAAAGCTCAGGATGTTTAAAGGAAGATTTCACATTATAAGGCCGTTTTGTTATCTGGAGAAACGCCAGATAGAAAAATACGCTATTTTAAAGAAAATCCCGATAATGCCTTATGAATGCCCTTACGGAAAATTGACAAACCGCGCCGCTATGAGAAGTATAATAGAAGGTTTAAGAAAAAAATATCCACGTGTTAAGGAAAATATATTTAAAAGCATGGCAAACATCAGAAAAGGCTACCTTCCCATAAAAGGAATAGGATGAATAAAAAAATCCTTCTTGCGATCCTTCCTCCTTTCTGGCCAAAGATGCCGCCGTTAGGCCTGGCATACCTGGAGAGCTTTCTATTAACAAAAAATATCGATGTCGGGGTGTTTGATATAAACAACGCGTTCTACAATCTAGCCTCTCCTGAACTGCAAAAAGAATGGCTCAAAAGCTGCAACTGTTTTTTGGAAAACAACATACTCTCTATCATAGAAGAAAATTTTCCTGTCAAATATAACGCTGTTCTGGAAAGAATGCTGGATTATGATATTGTCGGGTTTTCCTGTTTTAAGAGTAATCTTAAGGCCACAATGAAGATAGCAAAGCTTCTAAAGGCCAGGAAAAATAATATTAAAATAATAATGGGCGGGCCCGAGATCACAAGGCTATTTTTTAAGAACGCTGGCAAAGTTAATATAGAAATGGCTGATTTTATAGTCGCGGGCGAAGGTGAATTGTCTTTGTTTAACTATATCTCAGCAAAGACCAATGACCAAAAGATATCCTGCTTCTCTGAGCTTGAAAACCTGGACAGGCTTGATTTTCCAAGATATAAAAATCTAGGCCTTAGACTCTATCCCGGGAATAACGCCATCCCCCTTTTATTTTCAAGAGGGTGCGTCAAAAAATGTAATTTTTGCTCGGAACGCCTGCTTTATAAAAAATTCAGGGCGAGGCCGGTAAAAGATGTCTTGGAGGAAATCGACTATCATGTCTCTCAAAACAAGATAGAATATTTTATTTTCCACGATTCACTGATTAATGCCGATCTCGGTAAATTAGAAGAATTGTGCGAGGCCATAATTAAAAATTTCGGCTCTATAAAATGGGAGGCTCAGTTATATATAAGAGATGACATGCGGGTTGGGCTCTTTGAAAAAATGAAAAAGAGCGGCTGTTATAACCTTTTCATAGGCCTTGAATCAGGCTGTGACAGGACATTGAACAGCATGAACAAGGGTTTTACGAGTAAAGACGCTGTTTCCTTGTTTGAAAAATTGCGCCTGGCCGGGCTTTCTTTCGGAGTAAGCATCATAATAGGATATCCCAACGAGACAGAAGACGATTTTAGAAAAACCCTTGAGTTTATAATCGAGCATAAAGATCTCATACCAAAGATAGAGCAGGTAAATCCTTTTACTTATTATGACGGCACCGGCGCGGATAAAAATTTTGACTATAATGTGAATAGTGACTCGCTTAGGCGCCTCCGCGTCTTCGTAGATGAAATCAAAAGACACGGCATCAAGCATACAAAGGCATTCCTGGGAAACCTTATAGAAAAAAATGACAGAATTTAACACAGTAAAGATATCCAGGATACTCAACCCTACTTCTATCGACCTAGGGGAATACGTAATAAATCCTTTCATGGGGTGCGAATACTCCTGTCTTTATTGCTATGTAAGGTCTAATAAAGTCATAAGCAAGAAGAAAGCGGCATGGGGGACTTATGTGGATATCAGGGTAAACGCGCCAAAGCTCCTGGAAAAAGAAATACTCCTGAAAAAACCGCGTTGCGTTCTCCTTGGATCTACTACTGAATGTTTCCAGGGCGCTGAGGAACAATACAAGATTACAAAAAAAATCCTGGATATCCTGAACCGCTACGGGATATACTATACCATACTGACACGCTCTACCTATATCCGGGAATACACTGACTTATTAAAAAAAGGGTTCTGCAAAAAGATATATTTCACGATAAATGACATTGAACCTGCCTTGAAGCAAAAGCTGGAGCCAAAAAGCCCCGCTTATGATAAAAGGATAAATGTTATAAACGAATTCCTGGAGCAGGGCATAAGCGTTATCCCGTATTTTTCGCCTGTATTACCCGGGATATCGAAAACCGATGGCATATTCTCAAGATTTCCTAAAGCAGGTTCTGTGGAATTTGAGGGGCTCAATTTCAATGTTATTAATGTCAAGGATATCATAAAAGCTGTGGCATCTGTAAATCCTGACTTAAAGAACATGTACGAAAGGCTTTCAAAAGACAGGCTTTATTACGATAGATTCTGGAAAGAAATTGAAAAAAATATTTCAGCGCAAGCAAATAAAGATAAAAAAGGTTATAATATATATATACATCCGTTCGGCTCATACTTTACCAACACCTATTCTTCTTAACTTGACGAAACTTACAATGTAAGTTTCGTCAAGTTAAGCATAGGAGGAGAAATGAAAAGCGATGTCTATTTTGTAAAGATAGGTGACGGCGGCCTGGAGGCAAGGCGCGCCGCGCTCTTAAAGCTATTGAATAATATTGAACTATTCCCGGGTTCCAAAAAAGATGAATTCATCCCCGTCAAGTTAACCATAGGCGACACCAAATGCGTCTATAACCTTTCTCCTGAACTTGTAAAGATTGTCATTAATGAGATTAAAAATAAAAAAGCAAAACCTTTTCTTTTTGATACCAATGTCATATACAAAGGCTCCAGGCTTAACGCGGTAGATCACCTGACACTTGCCCAGGCCAAGGGATTTTCCCATTCAAAGGTAGGGGCGCCCTTTATAATAGCTGACGGCGTTCTAGGGCAAGATGGGAAAGAATACGATATTGATTCGGAGTATATCAAAAAGATAAAAGTACCTTCTTTTGTCGGCATGCTGGATAACCTGCTGGTATTATCCCATGCCACATGTCATATATTGTCCGGTTATGCCGGTTCTATCAAAAATGTAGCCATGGGCATGTCTTCTAAGCCCACAAAACAGGTCCAGCATTCCTCATTAAGGCCTCATATAATAGCCGAGAAATGCACTGCCTGCGGATGCTGTATAAAAATATGTCCGGTTAACGCGATCGCGGTTTCTCAAAAAGCTAATATAGACCAGTCTAAATGCATTGGCTGCGGAGAATGCCTTTGCGCGTGCAAGTTTGATGCCATATTTATAAATTGGGGTGAAGACGCTCATGTCTTTTCAAAAAGAATGGCTGAAGTCGCGTGTTTTATATTGTCCAAATTTAAAAACAAGTTCTTTATAAATTTTGCCTTTGATATAACGAGAGAGTGCGACTGCATATCAACGAAAAATGAGAAAATAATCTGTAATGACATCGGCATACTGGCCTCGAAAGACATACTAGCGCTTGATAAGGCGACAGTAGACCTTATTAATAAAGACGAAGATGTTCTGTTCAAAGAAGGCGTGCGGGACTCCTATAAAACACTATTTGATTATGCGCGCAAAAAAGGCCTAGGCAGCATAAACTACAACCTAATCTCCTTAATATGACAAAATTTGAAATCTTATTCGGGATAAAGGAAACTGAGATTAAAAACACGTGCGTACTCTTGCCGCTTCTGGCAAAGGATATGTTTAATCATCTTGGCATAAAAAGACTTTTCAAAGGAAAGATTTACAGTTCTGGGCAGGCTCAAGGTTTTACTGTAATAGTCACGGGTATTGGGGCAGGACTTGCGGGTGACGCTGTATTGTATCTGGAAGACACTGCGTGCCAGAATATAATACTCTTTGGCTCTTGCGGGCTTGTATGGGGGAAAAAAGGCCTTGCGATAGGCTCACTTGTCTCTCCTTTTCTAAGTTATGCCCTTGAAAGTTTTTCAGACATACTCCTGGATAAAGAAAAAGATTGGAAGGCCTTTTCCGCGGATGAAGAACTCAGAGAAAAATTTTTAAATACAATCGAGGCGCAAAGTATAAACTGCGCGACCTTAGGGTCTTTAAAATTGGAAGAAAACCTTGTAGGCCTATTACGAAAAAAAGACATACATGCGGTAGATATGGAGTGTTCCAGCGTATTCAGTGCCTCTAAATACATAAAGAGAAAGGCGACTGCGCTCTTTTACGTAACTGATATAATAAATAAAAAACCCTTCTACTCTAAACTAAGCGACAGAGACAAGTCAGCGCTTTATCTTTCTATAAAAACCTCTTGTCACGCCATATGCGACTTTATAAAAAACAATCCGACCTCTTAAAAAAAACAAGATCCCTTGTTAATTCTAAGTTTCCGGGTTTCGGCATAAATAAAAAACAGGAGATAATAAGGCTTATCTATGAAATATCAAAAAAAGAATCTGTCTCTCCCGAGATCATTATAAAAGATATTGATTTATCCAGCTTCGAAAACCTCAAAAAGCGCCTTTTGAAAAAAAGATACCCCTATGCCTACCTTCATAACGAGATAGGACGGCCTTACCTACCAAAAATGGCGCTCAAGGAAGAGTTAATTCTGGATGTTAAAAAAGACGGGTTTTACCCAAAAAAAATATTCATAGAAAAATCAGCATGGCGTTCACGCCTAGCTGATAAGTTCAGGGGATCATTCCCCAGAGCAGATTATTTAGAGATAAAAACGCTGAAAGACTATTTAAAAACTAACAGGAATTTCACAATAAAGGATTATAACCACAGGCGTGATACGGCCTTCATCGCCCATGAGAATTACGATTTTTTTAAAAGGTGCCCCTGCACGAAAAAGGCTGTCGGGTGCGGGTATAATATCTTTAATCTGAGTTTTGGCTGTATCTTTGACTGTACTTACTGTTATCTGCAGGAATACACAAACAGTCCAGGCCTTATATTCCCCGCAAACCTGGACAGGTTCTTTAATGAATTCGGTTTGTATAAAAGATCCGGGATGCGCATAGGCACGGGTGAATTTTCAGACTCTCTTATGCTGGACAATATCACAGAATATTGCCTTCCAATAGTGGATTTTTTCAAAAAACACAAGGATGTTACTTTCGAATTTAAAACAAAGAGTAAAAATATACAAAACCTCCTGCAGGCACGGCATTCCGGCAATATAGTAATATCATGGTCATTGAATCCGCAAAGGATAATAGACGAAAATGAATTTTTTACCGCCTCTTTAAATGACCGCGTAAGATCAGCAAGGCAATGCGTTGAGGCCGGCTATAAAGTCGCGTTTCATTTTGACCCTGTCATGTATTTCTGCGGATGGCGGGAAGAATACAAAAAAGTCACAGAACTTCTTTTCGGAACAATAAAACCAAAAGATATTTCCTGGATAAGCATCGGCACCCTGCGATTCAACCCAAGAGTAAAACAAATCATAGAATCACGATTTCCCGCTAATAAAATACTGGACGAAGAACTCGTCCCTGGTTTTGATAATAAATTAAGATATCCTTACGGCATAAGACGTCAGATTTACGAACACATGCTCTCTCTTCTCTCTAAGTATTCCAAAAAAATTCCTGTCTACCTGTGCATGGAAGATATTTTTATGTGGCGGGAATTAAAACTACGTCCTGTCGCTATATCCGGGTGAAACCCTTATTGCCCTTACAGGCCTTACAGGACACTTATACTGGCAGATGCCGCAGCCAATACATAACCTATTATCCACAGAAGGCTTTAAAACCGTTCTTTCGCCCATTTTATACTCTGTCAATTTTATAGCCTTCTGGGCTACAGGACAATGTTCTTCACATACAATGCACTCCTTATCCTCAGTCCACGCAATACATATAGAACGATCTATCTCTGCCAGGCCAAGCCTTGTCTTTTTCTTCTCACTAAGGGACAGCCTGGGTATTGCCCCTGTCGGACAGACATTACCGCACAGGGTGCATTGATATTCGCAATATCCTACCTCAGGCACAAGCCTGGGTGTCCATATACCCTGAATCCCCGACTCGAACATAACAGGCTGGAGTCCGTTTGTAATACAAACCTTCATGCAGTTACCACAGCGCACACACCTGTTTAAAAACTCTTTTTCCTTTAATGCCGCCGGCGGTCTTATTACGCTTCCTGCTGTCTCTTCTATCCTAAGTCTTCTCCTCGATTTAAACCCCAGAGATAAAATAGAAGTGACTAATAAAAATAAAAATTGCCTCCTTGATATCCCCTCTCCTTTTTTATCGGGGGTCAAACCTACAGGCCATGTAAATCTCGTATCTCTGGTCTGACAATCGTATATGCAATCCATACATAATATACATTCGCCTTTTATATAACTCAGGTCGTCTTTTATCGCGGCCATTCTGCAGTCTGATTTACATCTCATGCAATTCACGCATTTATGGACCACGCGCCTTAACAAAGAAAATCTGGCAACAAGGGAATACAGCGCTCCTAAGGGGCAGATCCATCGGCACCATAACCTTCTTGTCAGAAGGGTCGAGAAACAGACGACAAGGAAAAATAAAAGGATAATACCTGAATTCGGAAAGTAACGCGCGTCAACACCCAAAAATGATGTCTTAAGCCCACGGTAAAAGTCATATATAGGGCTGTAAAAATTCAGGCCTTTTATAATAAAAATAAAAAAACTGTCTATGCCAAAGGTCAATGACGGGATAAGGTTTAAAGAAACAAACCTTGCTGTAATCACCATAGGGTCAAATATCCATGCAACCTGGATCCCCAAGAAGGAAAAAATAGCTGTAATGCCGAGTATATAAAATTTTAATGAGCTCGGAATTTTATTTGTTTTATCCGCCATGTTTCTTTTTTTTCGTCCGACAGAACCGCATGCATCTATCATAGAACCAAGCGGACAGATCCAGCCGCAGAAAAACCTTCCCAGAATTAGCGTCAATATCAGCATCATGCCGGCAAATAGCGCTCCTGGAAGCATAATTCTCTCGCTTATAGAAGTAAAAAATATTATAAGTGGATTTATCTTAAAAAAAGTGTCAGCCGGCAGGAGGCCCTTCAGGGGATAAGTCGTTGACCAAAGTATATAAATAAATAATGAAAGAAAAGAAACCTGCGACAATCTTCGAAAAAATATTAATTTTTTCATTTAGACTGTAATTTTTAAAATATCTGCCTTTGCGGTATCGTAATTTCCAAAGCCGTGATTTTTTGCCTCGCGTATATTGCTTATTGACAATGGGTCTTTGCCTATTAATTCACTTGCATAAGCGTCACACAGCGTAGAGTCCACGCCCACCATTACTGTTTTATACTCCTCCACATCCTCTATATTGCCTCCGCTAGGCCCGTTTCTCATCAGCACCCTGTATGCGTCCACCACTGTCAGGTCAGGCTTTATAAAATCCGTGAGATGGACGAGTTTGAGGCCTATATTGTCATGTATCAAACCTCTGTCGCCGCCGCACACGCCCATGAGGTTTTTCATTGATATGGTAAGGCCTGTAAGTCCATGATGCTTAAGCACGGGGCAATTTATAAATGTGTCACACTCAAGCGCGTCTCTATAAATAGGCCAGCCTTCCATTGGGCTGGGATAAGAAAAATGCGCGTTTATGTAATTCCACTCGTCTACAAAATATACATTGGCGCCTTTTTCCTTTGCCGCTTTCGAGATACCGCTATTTTCATGACAGCGTCTGGCATCATTACAGCTCCTGTCAAACACATTTACTCTCTTAGCGCCCGCATTAAAAGAAAGCTCTACAAGGGCTGCCACTACCATCGAGTTTGTATTCCCGGCATGCTCAGGATTGCGATCCCACGCCATATTAGGTTTAATGAGAACTATACTATTCTTTTTTACAAATCTGTCCATCCCGCCAATAGCCTCTATCGCCTTCACAGTCATAAGATACGGGTCCTCTCCATTCGCAGCCACAAGGTCATGTTTTACCGGGATATTTTTCGCTGCCCTGCCAATAGAAAACTCTTCCCCGAATATCTTTTTAGTAAATATGCCTCCGGTAACCAAACTTCCAGCGCCCGCAAGACAGAGTTTTATAAATGTCTTTCTGGAAATCTTTTTCGCGAATAGTTTTTCGAAAATAGATCTTTCACTCACGATATCTCCTTACTGCTTAGGCTGGTCTTCCAGTTTCTCTAATATAATCTTTTTCTTAGAATTATCTATCTGAAAATTAAACTTGCTCAAAAAGGACATGCCCAGGACACCGTCCCCGATCTCCTCCTCTGAATCCAACAGGACCGCGCCTATGACGCTTTCTGCCTCAGCATTCTCCACGCTCAACGTGTCCAGAAGTATAAGCCTTGCCTTTACCTTTCTGCCGTCAGCTACCTGCAGCTCTATAATATCGCCTTCTATAAGCTTAGTCTTATCCTTTATCTTGTCAGCAACAGATTTTGACAATAAGACAAGTGTGGCGCCGGTATCCAGTAAAAGCGTGGCCTGCACCTTTTTGTTCAACAACGCGTTGACCATTATGTGGTCGTTTACTTCGGTAAAACCCGCTTTCTTCGGGGCAAGTTCTTTCTTGCGTTCTGTCTCTTTGTGCTCTTCTTCTTTTTTCTGCCATCTCTCCTGTTCAAGTTTCCTGTCTTCCTCCCATTTTTTGCGTATAGCGGCGAGCTCTTTCGGAGTAGACCTGTAGATATCCTTTATTTCTGAGCGCCTAAATTTAACAGTGCCGAATCCGACATCCAAAGAAACATTTTCTTCCTTCTCCTTATCTATAATACCCTCTATACTGCGGCCATTCCTGAGGTAAATAATATCCGACCTTGCATCTGAGGCAAAAATAGTCAGTAGCAATATAGTTAATATATAATATTTATTACACATCTTATTTGTCATAGAGTCTTTTCAGCGCGCTGAGTTTCTCGGATCTTCCTATATTGGCCTTATTGACCGAATCTCTCAATATCTTTATAGACAAATCGTATTCTTTCCTGTCAACAGGATATGGTAGAGTAGCGATCCCTGTCTTCATAACACCTCAATAAATAGGATAGCACGAAGATTGGAAAAATGGGAGTTTTTTGTTTTGCCGTGGCATATTACTCAAATAGTTAGGTTGTGCTCTTAGCGCATGAGAAACCCGTGCAGGCCTAAAGCTCAGATGAATAGCCCTGATTACGCAGTGGTGACATATCCCCCCTGCTGAATCACCGGTTGCAAAGTTTTTTTACTTTGCGTTTAGTTTTTTCGCATGTTAACATAGTGTTGATAGGCCAAAAAAAAGGAGCTGGTTATGGAAAATTTAAAATTAGATGCGGTTAGACAGGACATTAAAAAAATCCTTGAACCCTATTTATTGAAACTGCTCAAAATCCATAAAGACAATATAGTATCAATATTGCTGTACGGGAGCGCCACTGGCAGATTCTACGTGCCAAAAGAGTCCGATATAAACCTTATGGTAGTGTTCAACGATCTACGATTTGGAGAGCTGGGCTCATCTTTGAAACTCGTCAGCCAGGGCATCAGAAAAAAGATAACCGCGCCTTTATTCCTTTCGCTATACCACATAGAAACATCCAAGGACGTCTTCCCGATAGAGTTCCTTGAGATAAAGGAAAATAACGCGCTTCTCTACGGCAAAGACCTCTTCAAGGACATAGATATAGATCTTAAATATATCCGGTTATTCTGTGAACGCGAGATAAAGGGAAAACTCATAAGGCTGCGCGAGGCATACTTAGAGGTTGGGCTCAGGAAAAAAGGCATAGAGGCCCTTTTAAAAGGATCCTTGAATTCTTTGATACCGATTTTCAGGGCGCTTATAAGGCTCAAGGGCCGGCAGCCTGACGTAGATAAATTTAATATTCTCGATACCGTAAGCGAACTGTACGGCCTGGATAAACATATCTTTACAGCTATCCTCAAAGACAAGATGAACGATGAAAAAATAGCTGGCCAGGCAGTTGAGTTATTCTTTGAAAAATACCTTGACGAGATTAAAAAGCTTGCCATGACAGTTGATAAATTATGAAGGATAAATCGCTTTGTTTTAGCATCTTTATCACCGCATTGCTTATCCTGTTTTCCCGGCCGGAAGTCTCTGGCGCGGAAAATTTTCCGGATTATACCGGCTACGTAAACGACTATGCTAATATACTCTCCTATGATACTAAAGCAAGGTTATCGACTCTCATAAATGAACTCGAGCAAAAGACAACTGCTCAAGTAGCCATACTAACAATCGACACAACAAGGCCTCTTGATATAGAAACGTATGCCGTGAAGCTTTTTGAAAAATGGGGCATCGGCCAGAAAGGAAAAGATAACGGCGTCCTTCTCCTTATCGCGATAAAAGACAAGGCCATACGCATAGAGGTAGGTTATGGCCTTGAAGGCGCGATACCTGACGCGCTCGCGAAGATAGTAATAGAAGATTATATAACCCCCTCTTTTAAAAAAGGTGATTTTAATACAGGTGTTATAAAAGGTACTGTAGGCATTGCCAAATTAGTTGCCAAGGAATATAATATAGAGTTGAGTGAACTGGATAAATTGCCGATTAACGTGCCTCTGCCTAAAGAGCCGACACCATTAGAATTGCTTTTAAATTTCCTGTTTACGCTTTTTATTATAATACTTTTTGTCAGCCTGCGGATGGGATTTTTTTGGTGGTACTTATTTATACCGGGTTCTTACAGGAGGCGCGGGGGCTACTGGTATGGCGGAGGATACAGGGGAAATTCAGGAGGCTTTGGCGGAGGGTTTGGCGGTTTTGGCGGAGGTATGTCAGGAGGCGGCGGAGCATCGGGAAGCTGGTAGAATTTAAAATGACAAATGACAAAATTCAAAGCACAAAATAAATCCAAAATTCAAATTTCAAAACATTTAGTTTTGCTATTTGGATTTGTGCTTTGACATTTGTCATTAAATGAGGGGGAATAAATATGAAAAGGATATGGATTGTCTTACTGGTTATACTAGGTGTAGTGGTTGTATTCGGCGGCTGGTTTATAAAGGGTCTTAATACGCCTGTGCTTTTGGATGAACAGGTGAACAGCGCATGGGCCCAGGTGGAAAACCAGCTCCAGAGGAGAAATGACCTGATACCTAACCTTGTAAGCACTGTAAAGGGTTACATGGAGCATGAAAGAGCTACCTTTGAAAAGATAACAGAGCTCAGGAGCCAATGGGGACGCGCGGCATCTACAGAGCAAAAGATCGAAACAGCCAACCAGATGACAAACGCCTTGTCGCGGCTCCTGCTTGTTGCCGAGAATTACCCGGACTTAAAGGCAAATCAGAATTTCTTAAGCCTGCAAGCGCAATTGGAAGGCACTGAAAATAGAATCGCTGTTGAAAGAATGCGCTACAATGATGCCATAAAAATATTTAATTCATATCGCCGCACTATCATTGGTGGATTATTCTGCAACCTTCGCGGCCTGAACGAGCCCAGGATATATTTTGAAGTTTCGGAAGGCGCAAAAGAAGTGCCAAAAGTGGAATTTTAATGAAAAATATCTTACTGGTCAACCCGTGGATATATGATTTCGCGGCGCATGACTTCGGCATAAAACCTGTCGGACTCCTGCGCATTGCTGAACTTCTGCGCAGGCATGGCCATAATGTCTATCTTATGGACTGTATTGACGGCTGTTCAAGAAGCAGGGATGAATTCGGGTTCTCAAAGATAAGAAAAGAAAAAACAGAAAAACCGGCCGTATTAAAAAATATCGGCAGGCCTTATTTCAAATATGGCATCCCTGTTACGGAATTTACTTCAAGGATAAAAGAAATACGCGATGTCCACCAGATCCTTGTGACCTCTGGTATGACATATTGGTATCCTGGGGTCAGGTCAGCAATAAAATTATTGAGGGAACATTTCAAAGACACCCCTATATTACTCGGTGGAATATACGCGACACTCTGCCATGCCCACGCGTGCGCCACCAGCGGCGCCAATATCGTGTGGCAGGGTAACTATACCAAGAAAAGTTATTTTTTGGAAAATGGTTTTTATCCTGCGTATGATTTGTTGAAAAATAAGGATATGCTCCCTATACAGCTTACAAGAGGCTGCCCTTTCAGGTGCAGTTATTGCGCATCCAGGATATTAAACCCGGGTTTTGCCATGAAAGACCCTGTCAGCCTGTTCGAAGAAATCATGTATTATGAAAAGGTTTTCGGCACGAGAAGTTTTGTATTCTACGATGACGCGCTAACCTATTGCAGCGCAAAAGGGTTAAAGAAATTTCTAAGAATGGTGATCGCTTCTGGAGCGCATTTTACCTTTCATACGCCGAACGGGCTGCATGCTAAATATATAGACGAAGAGCTTGCGGAGCTGCTGAAAAAATCAAATTTCAGGGATCTCAGGCTTTCGCTCGAAACATCAGACGCGGACCTGCAGGAATTCACGGGAGGCAAAGTAACTAATAATGAGTTAAAAATGGCTCTGAGGAATCTTAAAGAAGCTGGCTTTAGCAAGCAGGACCTTGGAGTATACATATTGATAGGCGCCATGTGGCTCGATACGGAGAAAACCCTTAAGGATATCCTGTTTGTAAATTCCTTGGGCGCAAAGGCAATGCTCGCCTCCTATTCACCCATACCTGGCACAAAAGATTATAAGATGCTGGTGAAAAACAATATCCTGAAAAAAGACATAGACCCTTTATGGCACAATAAGACCATATTCCCGGAACTCCTGAAACCAGAATACAACGAGGATATACAGAAGATACGGCGTATGACAGCAAATTTGAATAAACACAATTAACGGAGGGCGCCAATGGAATTTTTTGACGTAATAAAACATAGAAAAAGTGTCAGGGAATATTCTGATAAAAAAATCGATAATGCGATTATCGAGAAGATAATAGACGCGGGCCGCGTGGCAGCAACTGCCAGAAATGAGCAGCCTTGGGAATTTACAGCAACCTCTGATAGTGACATTATGAAAAAAATCTGCGATATATGCCCGAACGGGCCCTTTATCAAAGACGCCTCGCACCTATTGGCTGTATTTTCCAGGGATACGAAATATTACCTGGAAGATTGCTCCGCGGCTACTGAAAATATGCTTCTTGCCATTGAGGCGCTTGACCTTGGAGGTTGCTGGGTGGCTGGCGATAAAAAAGACTATGCCGAGACTGTCAGAAATATTTTCAACGCCCCGCAAGGATACAGATTAGTGAGCATGATAGCTGTGGGTTATCCTAAAAAACCGCAGGGGGCAAAGGCAAAAAGACCCTTGAAAGAAGTTCTTCATTGGGAGAAATGGTGAACCTATGACTAATACTCTCTGGAAATTTTTAGACGACACCGGGACATTTGTCGCTAAAAACCCGCATAAACTGAGCCGGTTAAGTTTTCCGCTTGCAAACGAAAAAGGCATCCTCTCCTCTATCAGCCCCACGCTGCACGGGGATATAAAGATAGACCAGCATACGTTTTTGACCATACCAGCCTCTACCGAAGACCTGCATGATTCAAGATACAACAGAAACTTCTGGTTATATATAACCGGTAAGACCGCGTGGTCAGCAGCCTCGGGCGAAGCAGATGAATCCCTCGTAGAGGCAGGCATGCTCTGGCATAAATCAATACGCGTCAATAAAAAAATAGGGCTGAAAGCGGAGTTCACAAATTTTGTTCCTGTTACAAACGAACCAGTTGAAATAATGACAGTGGAGTTAACCAATATCTCTGGTAAGGCGTTAACGATTACGCCTACTGCCGCAATACCCATATACGGCCGTTCTGCTGACCGTTTACGCGACCACAGGCATGTAAGCTCTCTCCTTAACCGGATAAAACTCAATAAATACGGGGTCATAGTAATTCCTACCATGAGCTTTGACGAGCGAGGCCATAAGATAAACTCGACATCCTATTTTGTGCTGGGCTATGACAACATGGGCAGGCCGCCTTTAGGCTCTTTTCCAACGCTTCTGGAATATTCGGGCGAAGGCGGAAACCTCGATAAACCGGAATCTGTATTGAAAGATATACGGCCAGGAAAGACTCCGGGATTCACAAGAGAGGGCAAGGAAACCATAGGCGCGCTGAGATTTAAAACTGTAAAGCTTCGGCCATGTAAATCCGTAAAATATTCAGTGTTAATGGGCATAACAAAAAAAGAAAGTCCCCTGAGAATTTTCAGTCGTTTTAATTCACAGAAAAAGATACAGACAGCCCTTGCCCTTAACAAAAAATTCTGGGCTGAAAAAATAAATACACTAACATTTTCTACTTATGGCAAAGATTTTGACAGGTGGATGAGGTGGGTGACTCTTCAACCGACATTGCGAAAAATATTCGGGTGTTCTTTTCTTCCCGATTTTGATTACGGCCGCGGCGGACGAGGATGGCGGGATCTCTGGCAGGATTTATTGACGCTTTTAATGATAAATCCCCAGGAGGCAAAAGGAGTCCTCGTAAATAATTTTGGAGGCGTAAGGTCTGACGGGTCCAACGCCACGATAATAGGCAAAAATCCCGGGGAATTTATACCTGACAGAAATAACATATCCCGTGTATGGATGGACCACGGCGTATGGCCATTTAAGACTGTTAACTTATATATAAATCAAACTGGGGATTCTGATATACTTTTCGAAAAGGCCCCGTATTTTGAATCAGGAAAAACAGGCACAGTCCTCGATCATATATTACTTGAACATAAAAGACCTTTCATTAAAAGAGGTACGCATGGTAATTTCCTTTTGGAAGAAGGTGACTGGAATGACGGCCTGGATATGGCAAAGGAAAAAGGCGAGAGCGTAGCCTTTACCGCGGCATATGCCGGCAATTTAACAGAACTGGCTGAATTGCTTGAAAAAATAAACTACAAAAAAGATGTAGTAAAAGAGCTTCTCAATAAAGCTCATAGCATAACACGGCGTATACGAGAAAAAGAGTGGATCAAAGTAAAATCCGGTTACAGTTTTTTTAACGGCTATTACGATAATAACGGCGGACGCGTCGAGGGTGACCATAAAAACGGCGTGCGCATGACCTTGACAGGCCAGGTCTTTCCTATCATGAGCGGCGTAGCTACTGAAGAACAGGCCAGGGAAGCATATAGGAGCGCCAGAAAATACCTTTGGGATAAAAATCTGCGCGGTTTTAGACTAAACACTGATTTTAAAGAGCTATATCCTGAACTTGGAAGGGCATTCAGTTTTGCGTACGGGGAAAAAGAGAATGGCGGATTCTTCAGCCACATGAATGTAATGTTCGCAAATGCCCTTTATAAAAGGGGCCTGGTCAGGGAAGGCTACGAAGTCCTGGATTCTATCTATAATATGTGCATGAATACAAAAATAAGCAAGATCTATCCCGGCCTGCCTGAATATTTTAACTCTGACGGCAGGGGTATGTATCATTACCTCACAGGTTCAGCAAGCTGGCTTGTGTTGACAATATTGACACAGGTCTTTGGCATACGAGGCGACATGGGAGATCTTGTAATAGATCCGAGACTCGTAAAGGAACAATTTACTAAATCAGATACTATATCTCTGGAGACACAGTTTGCCGGAAGGAAAATAAAACTTAACTTTATTAATCCCCATAAACTCGATTACGGAAAATACACTGTCAGAGAAATCTCAATCAATGGAAAACCTGTTGTTGAAATGCCGATAAGAAGAAGGCTATTCTTGGACCTCGCGTCAAAACCATCAGCCAATATCATAAATATCCTATTAGCCCCTTAATAGGCACACATTAGTAGGGGACCCTTAAGGGTCCCCTACTAATGTGTGCCTACAAAAAGGAATTTCCTACTATATCAAGTTAAGAGAGTTTTTCCATTGGCTGACCGCAGCAGACCAGTTCTCCCCCTCCGACCTTTGTCACTGTAACCTCATTGCCACAGACATTGCATCTGTATTTCTCGCCTATCTTCTCTACTGCCATATTACACCCCCTTTTTTATTACCAAATACCCTTACAATATTATTCTTTATCTTGTCTCTTATGTTTCTGAATTCATTCAACATCTTTTCTTCACTGCCCCGCCTTTCAGAAGGGTCCGTTAAATCCCAGTGAATGTTTTTAGCAGCTCCGGGGAACACAGGACACGCCTTTTTTGCGTTGTCACATACAGTAATAACATAATCTAATTTAACACCTTTGAATTCTTCAAGAGATTTTGATTTGTAAGCCGAGATATCTATGCCTATCTCAGACATTACTTTAATGCTGTAGGGGTTGATCTTAGCAGGCTTGGTACCGGCGCTGTGGGATTCATATCTATCACCGTACAGCGAACGCAGGAGGCCCTCTGCTATCTGCGACCTGCAGGAATTATGAGTGCACAAAAACAAAACCTTTTTCTTTTCTGGCATGATCTATTAGCTTTAGAGCTTCTCAGGGTGATGTTTTACGACCTCGGCCCGGACCATGTATATCACATCCTCGGCAATATTGGTCGCGTGATCGCATATCCGTTCAAGGAAGCGCGCTATTAATAAAAGCTGGACTGCCCTCGGAGCAGTAGAGCCATCTTTCATCATATAATCTTCTATGAGTTCCTTTTGTATCAAATTACGCAGCTCATCAGCTTCAGCGTCAGATAACAGGACTTTTTTTGCCAGTTCAATATCGCCTTTTACAAATGAGTCAATTGCCATTTTTACCATGTCCTGGGCAATGGCTGTCAGTTTTGGCGTATCAACCAGAGGTTTAAGATGTGGTTTATCCACGATTTCCAATGTACGCTGTGCTATATCCACGGCTATGTCAGTTATCCTTTCCAACTCAGCGTTTATCTTCATGCCGGTTGTGATAAAGCGCAGGTCTTTGGCCATAGGCTGGTACCGCGCCATGAGATCTATACATTTTTCATCTATAGCAAGTTCCAGCTTATCGACAACGGTGTCATTCTCAATAACACTTTTGGCGAGCTTTCTATCGCGATCCTTCAGCGCTTCAATGGATTTGTAAATAGCCTCCTCCGCATATGCCCCCATCTTTAAAATATCCGTTTTAAGATCTTTCAGCTCCTCATCAAAATGCCGTTCCATATAAGCCCCCTTATCCATATCTTCCTGTAATATAATCTTCCGTACGATTATCTGTCGGCGCAGTAAATATATCCTGCGTCTTTCCGAACTCTATCAATTCACCCAGAAGCATAAAACCCGTATCATCTGAAACACGGGCAGCCTGCTGCATGTTATGCGTCACTATTATTATAGTATAATTATTTTTTAATTCACGCATTAATTCTTCTATCCTGGCAGTCGCCTGAGGATCTAAGGCAGAGCAAGGCTCATCCATCAATAACACATCAGGCGTTACAGCGAGAAGCCTTGCGATGCAGAGCCTCTGTCTTTGCTCTAACGATAATGACAGAGCCGAGCGATTCAGCTTATCCTTTAACTCCTCCCACAAAAGAACGCCCTTTAAGCTCTTTTCAGCAATCTCATTCAATCTGTCCCGTTTTGTATTATCCCCGTGAATCTTTTCTCCGAATACAATATTTTCATAAATGGATAAAGGGAATGGATTGGGTCTTTGAAAAACCATGCCAACTTTTCTGCGCAACTTAACGAGATCCGTGTGAGGATTTAAGATATTGGCTCCCTCGAGCGAAACCTCACCTCTGGTACGCACGCCATCTATGAGATCATTCATCCGGTTAAAGACCCTGAGCAATGTCGACTTACCACACCCTGAAGGCCCTATTATAGCAGTAATCCTCTTTGCTTCAAAATTAGAGTTTATGTCCTTCAGGGCGTGAAAATCTCCATACCATAGATTTAAGTTTTTAGTGACTATCTTTGCCATTAACCAAATTTCCCTCTTATGTAACCGTCTGTCCGCTTATCGCGCGGCGCGGTAAATATCCTGTCTGTTTTATCCATCTCAATTAGTTCTCCGTTCAAAAAGAAGGCTGTCCTGTCCCCTACCCTCGCTGCCTGTTTTACATTATTGGTTACCAAAACAATGGTATATTGCTGTTTTAATTTTATCATTGCGTCTTCTACTTTTGCCGTAGAAATAGGATCCAGCCCTGAACATGGCTCGTCAAATAAAATGACGTCCGGTTCGACCGCGAGCGTCCTTGCGATACAAAGACGCTGCTGTTGGCCGCCGGATAATTTAAAAGCTGATTCGTTTAATCTATCTTTTACCTCATCCCATAAATATCCCTGTCTCAAGGCTTCCTCTGCTTTAGCCTTTACTTTACTCTTGCTCTTTATGCCATGCATCCTCATCCCGTAAGCCACGTTATCAAATATAGACAGGGGGAGAGGCAGGGGCAAAGCAAATACCATGCCCACTTTCCGACGCAATAATTCTACATCCATCCTACCGATATCATCTTTTTCGAAATTTACCTCTCCTGACATTCTGAAATCCGGTTCAAGCTCGTTCATCCGGTTCAACATCCTTAAAAAAGTTGTCTTGCCGCTATTAGCGGGTCCGATCACGCTTAGTATCTCATTGGCCTGGACATCTATATTTACGTCCTTCAATACATGCAAAGGCCCAAACCAGATATTCAGGTTTTTTATCTCAAATTTCACCATTTTTTCTTCTTTCTGAATTTATAACGGATGACGATTGCCACGAGATTCATAAATAAAACCATTGCCAGGAGCACAAAAGCAGTCCCGTACCTTATTTTTTCATCGACATTCGGCACCTGGGTTGAAATAACATATAGGTGATAGGGGAGCGCCATTGCCTGATCAAAGATAGAATGCGGCAGTTTCGGCAGGTAAAAAGCAGCCACTGTAAACAAAATAGGCGCTGTCTCGCCGGCAGCCCTACCCAGGCCCAGTATAGTCCCTGTCAATATGCCTGGTATGGCATTGGGTAGGACAATATGTCTTATTGTCTGCCATTTACTCGCGCCCAGAGACAGGCTCACCTCGCGGAATGAATAAGGTACACTTTCCAGGGCTTCGCGTGAAGTAGTAATAATTATAGGGAGTATCATAATGCTTAACGTAAGCGAACCTGAAAGTATTGACGCGCCAAATTTGAAAAATACCACAAAAATAGCCAAACCAAAAAGCCCGTAGACCACCGACGGCACACCTGAAAGATTAATGATAGCTAACTTTATAAGCCTTGTAAGAAAATTCTCTTTCGCGTATTCACTCAGATATATTGCTGCCAGGAGCCCTATGGGTAGGGCAAATACAACAGCGCCTGTCACTAAATATATAGACCCTACTATTGCCGGGAATATCCCTCCCGCGCGCATGCCCTGTCTCGGCATATCTGAAAGGAATTCCCAACTTATGCCGGGCAGGCCCTTCTGAATAATAATTACGATAATCAAACCCACCGGCACCACTATCAATAGGGTCGCTAAAAATAAAAAGAAAAACGCTATCCTCTGTGTCCTATAAGGGTTTCTCATTTTTCAACTCTTTCAACTCTTCTTAATGGTGAGCAAGCCCTTGACATTTTTGATATCAAGGGCGCGTCGAACCATCATCTCTGCCTCTTATGTAAAAATAAGTCTGCTGTCACATTTACCGCGAAACTGATTAGAAACAGGACTATGCCGATAGCAAATAAGGCAAAGTAATGCTCGCTCCCGACCACTGCCTCTCCCATTTCAGCCGCAATAGTGGCAGTAAGGGTCCTGACCGGCACTAAGATGCTGTGAGGTATAACAGCGGCATTCCCTGTGATCATCATTACTGCCATTGTCTCTCCGATTACCCTCCCTATACCAAGCATCACAGCAGCGAAGATGCCGCTCGAGGCCGCAGGTAGCATTACCCTGTATATCATCTGCCAGTGCGTTGCCCCCAGCGCAAAGGCACCTTCTTTATAATTTTTTGGAACTGAATAAAGCGCGTCCTCGGCTATTGAGACTATGGTCGGCATGGCCATAAACGCCAGCATTATTGAACCTGACAAAGCAGTAAGACCAGTAGGCAAATGAAAAATATTTTTTACCAATGGCACGAGTGTCACCATACCTATAAAACCCAGGACAACGCTTGGTATGGCAGCTAATAGCTCTATGCCGCCTTTGAGGATTTCCTTTATTTGAGTAGGGGCTATCTCCGCGATATAAACCGCACAGGCTACTCCTATAGGAACAGAGATGACTGCCGCGCCTATTGTAACCATGAGCGAGCCTAATATAAGAGGAAGTATCCCGAATTGGCCTGGCTCTGAAATAGGATACCACTTTTCACCGAAGAGAAATTTAAAAGGGCTTACAGTCTTGAATATCGCCAGGCCTTCTTTTAGGAGAAATAAGAATATCAATACTACAAAAAATATCGAAGTAACTCCGCAGATTAGTATGAGCTTTTCAATGATAAATTCTTTGATCTTACGCATTATTTTTTAATTGGGACAAAATCAGTAGCCAAAACAATATCCTGCCCCTCTTTTGACAGCACAAAATCTACGAATTTCTTTACCAGGTCCTGAGGCATACCATTTGTATACAAGAATAACGGCCTTGATATGGAATATCTTCCCTTTACTACATTTTCTATTGTGGGCTCTATGTATTCTGAGTCCTTATCTTTTGCGACTGCTATGGATTTTTGTTTTTTATAGATATACCCCATCCCATAGTAACCTATCGCGGCTGGATTCCCAGCCACTTCATCGGCAATCGCCTGAGAGGACGAGAGAAGAAGGGCGCGCGGCGCGTATTCTTCTGTGGAATTGGGATCGCCTTTCCTTAGCACATGTTCCTTAAAATAAACGTGCGTCCCTGAATTCACCTCGCGCGAAAGGATCACGATCTTCTCATCATTGCCGCCCACGTCTTTCCAATTTGAAATCCTTCCTGTAAAGATACCTGCAAGCTGGTCTATGGTAAGCTCGGAAACTGGATTCGCAGGATTCACCACTACTGCCAGGCCATCCAGGGCTGCCTTTATCTCATTAGGTTTTATGCCTCTCTGTTCCGCAAGGACAATTTCTTTATCTTTGATATTCCTTGAGGCCATGGCAATATCGCATGTGCCGCTTATGAGGCTTGAAAATCCCGTACCGGAACCACCGCCTGTTACAGCAATAAATTCTCCGGGGTTCTCTTCCATATACCTCTCAGCCCATGCCTGGCCTAAGTTGACCATGGTATCAGACCCCTTGACCTGTATCATGTTTTTCCCAGAGGCGGCAAACACAGGCACAGCAAGCATTGACAAAACTAAAACAAATAACAATTTCTTAAGCATATTCCCTCCTTTTTTAAGTATATTGTATTCTATGAATGTAATACCTATGTTAAGCCAATGTAAAATCTTTGTAAAATAAAAAGTGTATAGTTTTTATTCAAAAACTATACACTACATCCGCCTGCAAAAGATGTTCCTTGGAGTAATTATCTTCCGAGGCCTTTATGCGCTCACTGAGGCAATAATCCAACTCGAATATCAGACTCTTGCCTAATCCATATTCCCAGACAAGTTCGTGCGATTTTACATCAGTGGCACCGCCAAGGCAGTCAGAATCCGGAAATATATCAAGCACCGCGTCTTCTCCGACATGCCTGTACATATATTTTCCCTGCCATTGTCCTTCTTTAACCTTTTTTGCGCCGAATTTACAGCCGACCAGATATCCGGTATTACCGCTGTCCGGATCAGGATTATTCACGTAATCACCGAATAGCGATATATAAGGAATAGCGGGGAGAAAAGAAAACGGCTCATCTATACCCAACTCGGCGTTAACAACCCATGAATTGAAGTCGTATTTCAACCCTCCTCCTGCGTCTGTGGAATTTGTGTCGCTGGATTTAGAACTTACTGTTACGTCCAGGTCTTTTCCCTTCAGGTTGTTGTATTGCATGTATCCTACCGCTGTCTTGAGCTTTGTTTTTTCATTCAAGTTTACGCCTATGCCCGGTTGAAGATAGACCATCGTAACATCTGCCGAGCCTGCACCGCCATCCTGCAGGACCCACCATCCAGCGTCGGCGAATAGGCCTATATTGTCATTCAATGGCTTGTCAAATTTGACCGTTGTGCCGTCAGGATTTATGTCAGTATCAAAAAGCATGTCCCCTGTTTCCCAGAATACTTCTTTTAACGGCATCTTACCGGCCATCATGGTAAGCCACGGCATTGCCGCGTAATTCATGTATGCCTGGTCTAACCAGATGTCATAGTGGCCAAAGGCTTCGTTGGAATTGCCTCCGAGAGTCTGGTTGGTCGAGCGAAGATCGTTCCTGGAGCCTGTAGCCAGCTGAACGTGGGCATTGGCCTTTTCATTGACCTTGGCATCCATACCAAGCCTTAATCTGACCCTGACCCTTTCATTCTCACCACTGCCTTTCAGTGTCTCCCACTGATAACGCGTCCTCAAGTCCCCTTTCATTTTTATGTTCTGGACCCATTTAGGAATAATATCAGACTCGTCTTTTGCTGTCTCCTCCTTGAGTTCCTTTTTTGTTTCCGTAACAATCTCTTCTGCCTCGTCTTGAGTCAATATTCCTTTTTCTACAAGTTTAGCGACCAATATATCGATCTCGCCTGCGAAACAAAGACCAGGCACTACGAACACTGCCAACAAAAAACTTACCACTAAATAAAACTTTCTCTTGCTGTTCATGTCTCTTGCCTCCTTTCTGTTTTCAATTAAAAGTATAGACTATGCGTGTGAAGGGATTTTCAAGATAACGTAAAATCTTTGTAAAGTTTAAAGAGGGTTATTTTACAGTAGAGGAATTTTCCTGAGCCTTGGGGATGGTAAAACTGAAGGTGGAGCCTTGGTCAAGGGCGCTTTTGACAGAGACCTCGCCGCCGTGAGACAGGACAATATGCTTGACTATGGAAAGGCCAAGGCCTGTGCCGCCTAACTCCCGTGAGCGCGCCTTATCAACACGGTAGAACCTCTCAAATAGCCTGGGCAGGTCCTTTTCCGGGATACCTATTCCTGTATCAGAAACACGTATCTCTATGAAACCGCCTTTTTCCGATGCTGATACAGCTATCTTTCCTTTATCTTTGTTATATTTTACCGCGTTGTCCATTAGATTTAAAAATACTCGCAAAAGCTGTTCCTCGTCCGCCAGGATATCCGGCAAAGTCTCAGGGATATCCATTTCCATGTTTAAAGATTTAGCGCTGACCTGTTTTTTAATGCTTGATAACGCCCTTTTGACAATAGGTCCTACGCGGTAAGGTTTTAGCATCATCTTAAGCGCGCCTGATTCTATCCTGGATAATTCCAGGATATCATCTATAAGTTTGGCAAGGCGCTCAGAATCCGAATGGATTATCTCCAGAAAATCATGCGCATTCTTTTTATCTTCCAATGCCCCTTCCAACAGGGTCTCCGCGTAACCCTTGATACTGGCAACTGGTGTCCTCAGTTCATGGGAAACATTTGCCACAAAATCCTGGCGGATCATCTCGAACCGCCTCAATTCAGTAATATCATGGAACACCAAAACAGCACCGTCCACCCTTTCATCTCTCCTGACAGGCGTTCCATGCACCAGTAAAATCTTTTCCTTTGGAAACAAGACCTTGACCTCTTTCGTCTCTACTCCCCTATCTAACGTCAAGGTCTTTTCCGCGATCTCCTGGACTTCAACATTACGTATGACCTCTATAGGCTTTTTCCCAACTGGTTCCCCTCCAAGAACTAATAAATCCCTGAGGGTCTGATTCATCAGGGCTATTGCTCCTTTAGCATCAAGCACTATCACGCCTTCAAACATGCTCAAAAGAACTGTTTCCAATCTCAGCCTGTTGGATGAAATCTCTTCAATTCTCGAGCATATCTCTTGTGACATATAATTAAATGAATGCGCAAGGTCCTCTATCTCGTCATTGGTTGAAACAGAAATACTCTTCGAGAAATCCCCGCTGGCTACGGAATTCGCTATCAGGGACATTTGTTTTATCGGCCTTGAGATCATAGCCGAAGCTATAAAACTGATTATCATGGCAAAGATAAACGCGAGAAAAAGCAATGCTATAAGCATCCGCTTTAAATGGCCGGACAGGAGTTCTATCTCAGAAAGAGGCATAGATAAGCGTATTATACCCAGGGGCTCTGGACTGCCGAAAGTAGACGCTATATAGAGCATGTTTTTTTTCACAGTCGAAGAGAATCTTCTCGCCTCTCCTGTCCCGTAGTCCAGGGCTTCTTGAATTTCAGGCCTATGCAAGTGATTTTCAACCTCTTCAACTCCTTTCTCATTAAGCACCGAATCTCCCAATACCCTGCCGTCAAGGCTTATAATAGTAGCGCGCAACGACAGGCTCCTGCCGATCTTATCTGCTATGCCATTCAAGTATTTAAGATCGGCCGTGTCTACGAATTTTTCTTCTATGAAAGATTTGGCAAAAGACGTTTCCCTGGTAAGGTTTGCCTTGATTCTCTGGTATGTATATTCCCGAAGGGTATTATTAAGATATAAATATATGCCTAGAAGAGTGCCTGCTATGATTATCGCAAAGATTATAGTAATCTTATAATGAATCTTTATTTTCAATATTTATTCCTATTCCTTGAACCTATACCCGATTCCTCGTACTGTCTCAATCAACCTGCCGGCCTTGTCCAATTTTTTCCTAAGGCTTTTTACATGGGCGTCTACCGTACGCGTATTTAGCTCTGCGTCTATGCCCCAGACATTATTTAACAGCATATCCCTGGATTGCACGCGGCCTTTGCGTCGCATAAGCGTAACGAGCAGTTCAAATTCCATGCGGGTCAAATCCACTTTCCTATTATCAACCGTTACCTTGTGCCTGGAGATATCAATCTTTAGTTTCTCAAAGGCAAGGATATTCTTGCTATCATCCTCTTTAGGCTTGTTACGTTTCAAAATAGCCTTGATCCTTAATATAAGTTCCCTAGGACTAAAGGGTTTAACGATATAGTCGTCCGCTCCTAATTCAAGGCCTACAACCCTGTCAACCTCTTCGCCTTTGGCAGTCAGCATTATTACCGGGATCAGGGAGAGTTTTTTGTCCTGCTTGACCTGCCTGCAAACCTGGAAGCCATCCATCTTTGGAAGCATTATGTCGAGCAGCATCAAGTCCACGGCCTCTTTATCTAAAATATCCAGCGCGTCCTCACCTGTTCTGGCCACAACACATCCAAAGCCAGCCTTTTCCAGGTTGTACTTGATCAACTTGGATATATTTTTATCATCTTCGATTATAAGAATTTTTTCTTTAGGCATATCTTTTATTAAAATTATAGCATAAAAAATGGAATTGTTATAGAATAAATATATGATATATGACGCATTTCAGAAAAAGGCTATCGATTATATAAACGCGGGATATTCTGTAATGGTTTCCGCGCCTACCGGGGCGGGAAAGACCGCGATAGCTGAATATGTCATAAATGACTGCCTGGAAAAAGGCACAAAGGTAATATACACCGCTCCCATAAAGGCGCTCTCAAACCAGAAATTCCGCGATTTTCAGGAAGGATTCCCTGACAGGATAGGCATACTTACCGGTGACGTAAGCATAAATCCTTCCGCGTCTGTCTTAATAATGACTACGGAGATATTCCGCAATAAGGTATTGGAAGAAAAGTCAAACCTTGAAAACTATTCATGGATAATATTTGACGAGATCCATTACCTGGATGACTACGAGCGCGGCAGTGTATGGGAAGAGTCTCTGATATTTCTGCCGCACCACATGAAAATGCTCGCCCTTTCCGCCACGATACCGAATATAGACGAACTATGTTCATGGCTCCAGTCAATACACAAGCTTCCCCTGAAAGTTATAAAAGAGGACAAGCGGCCTGTGCCTCTACATTTCTTTTACCAAGTCCATGGTGAGATAATAGATAACCTGCAGAAGGTCTGTTCAATAGCGTATAAAAAACAATCTTTCCGCTATTACGGAAAACCAAACAAGCCCACTTTGCTCATAAGGCACCTTTCCGAAACAGACAAGCTTCCCTGTATATATTTTGTCTTTGGCAGAAAAAGATCTGAGTATCTGGCAGGAGAAATGATGAGATTTGATTTTCTAAACCAGCAGGAAAAGGCAAGGATAGTAACTCTCTTTAATGAACTCTGTGAGAGGTTTGAACTCGTAAACGATAAAAGCGCTCAGCTCATTCTGCCTTTAATCGAAAAAGGCGTTGCCTATCACCATGCGGGGATGCTCCCCACTCTAAAAGAGGTTGTGGAGAGACTATTCACAAGCAGGCTCATAAAAATAATATTCACCACTGAGACATTTGCCCTCGGCATAAATATGCCGGCGCGTTCGGTCATATTCGACGAATTGAGGAAATTCTACGGCAAATCCTTTGCCACGCTCAAGACACGCGACTTCTTTCAGATGGCTGGCAGGGCCGGCCGCCGCGGCATAGATAAAGAAGGTTTCGTGTATAGCCGCGTCAACCCTCGCTGGATTTCGTTCCCTGAACTCCACAAGGTCATTTACGGCGCTCCTGAAAAGGTAAAAAGCAGGTTCAATGCCTCCTACGCAACCATACTGAACCTCTACGAGAGATACAATGAAAGACTATATGACATATACCCTCTTTCCTTCCACTACTTTCAGGCAAGGGCAGAGTTTAGAAAAAAGGCCCTTGAGCTTCTATATAATAAAGTAAAACTTCTGAAAGAACTTGGTTACATCGGAAAAAATAAACTTACTGAAAAAGGGCGCTTCGCGGCAAAGATATATGGGTATGAACTTCCCCTCTCCGAGCTCTATGAACAGGGCCTTCTTGAAAAACTTTCTGAGAGAGAATTGGCAATACTTTCAACCGCGCTGGTCTTTGAACCCAGAAAGATCAGCACATTGCCAAAACTCTCCAGGCCTGCCAGGTCATTAAACGATATTACTGACAATATGTTAAGCGGTATACATAAAATTGAAAAAAAGTTCGGGGTAAAGGCCCTAAGCAAAGTCTATTATTACCACCTTACCACTTGCATTGAGGCCTGGATAAGAAATGAAGAATTTGATAAGCTATTGCAATATACAGACGATGATGAGGGAGAAATAATAAGGACCTTTCGCATGGCTATCCAGATACTGCGTGAAATGCTTGACACGCCTGCGTCGATAGATTTTAAAAACAGGGTTAGGAATACCATCCACCTTATAAACCGGGATATAATTGACGCGGAAAGACAACTGCGCGGCTAAAACAAGACCTGGTCTTAAACAACTCTTCTTCTCTCTGCCAGGAGAACTATATTTTTTAATTCATCCGTGTTTCTGGCTTCAAACCACTTCTCATCAAAACCAGGCGCCTCTGTAATCTGGGCAATGGCCGCGAGGACCTTAAGGTGAAGGTTGCGCTCGTCTGAAGAACCTACGAGCATAAATATGATATGGGCGAGTTTATCATCGGGGAAGATTACGCCCGCTCGGGCCCTTACCAGCACAATCTTAAAGATATTCTTCCCGCTGATCACGATATGAGGTATCGCAAGTCCTTTTCTTAAGACAGTGCTTGATTCTTTTTCCCTTTCTACAAACTTTGCGAAAAGGTTATCTGCGCCCTGCCTTGTTTCAGCCGCCAGGCCCTTCGACATATCCCTGAAGAAATCTTCCCATTTCAAAGGCTGCTCAATATCAAATACCTGGCTTTCCTCAACCATCTTATGGAACCTGTCTTCTGTAATCATGTCTCTCTGCATAACTATGTCTTTGAGCTCTATGAGAAGATTATCAGAAGTAAGTTCTTTGTCTTTTGCTATCAGTTTCTCCAAAGCGTAAATAAGCGCTGAGTCGTGACTCGAACGTTTTTGCCCGTAAAATTTATACCAGCTAAAACCCAACAGAAGAAAAAGCATGGTGAGGAATATGATAAATGTGCCCATCTCTATAAGAAGAAAGATGCTTCCTACTATGCCAAATACCTGCATATATGGATACAAAGGAGAACGAAACTTTGGCTTGTAACTCAAAATCCTGCTCTCTCTAAACAGGATGACTGTAAGGTTAGAGAATAAAAAGAGCAGTATCAATATGCTTGACGCAACCTTTATAAGCAGCTCCAGCTTTAAAAATAAAAGGGCGACTATCATAAAAGAACCTGTGCACAGAATTGCTACATACGGCATCTTTGAATAAACGCTTATTCTCTGAAAATATCCGGGCAGCAATTTATCTCTGCTCATACCAAGAGGATATCTGGAAGCAGTCATTATGGCTGAATTTGCAGTTGATACAAACGCCAGGAATGCCGCTATACCTATCGCGATAGTCAAGATATTCCCGCCAAAGGAAGACGCGCCGTCAGATATCGGCGTAAGACTAGTTTTTAAGAATTCTGGTTCCAAGACGCCTACAGTTACCATAATAACCAAGCTGTATAAAATAGAGGTGGTCAGGAGAGAAAGAATCATGCCAAGCGGCAAATTCTTGCCAGGATCTCTCGTCTCTTCTGCAAGTGCAGCTACTTTTGTAAGGCCGCCGTAAGATATAAAAACAAAACTCGCTGTGGAAAATACAGCCCCAAATCCATTAGAAAAAAAAGGCTGGAAACGCACAGGGTTTATAGCCTTTAAACCAAAAACTACGTAAGCTATTAATATGCCCAAAAGCCCAAGCACTAAAAGCACCTGGAACTTAACAGCTTCTTTTATGCCCACTAAATTCAGTATTATAAAAAATAAACAGCAGATAATAGCTATTATATTCAGAGGCAGGTTTGTTATAAGACTCAGATATGTGCCCATGCCTACTAGCGCAAATGCCCCTTTAAGACTCAGAGAAAACCATGTGCTAAATCCTGCTATTGTCCCGAGAAGAGGGCCAAATCCGCGCATTATATAGAAATAATCCCCGCCTGCCTTCGGCATGGCAGTTATAAGTTCTGACATACTCAAAAGCGTTGGAATGCAGAATACCCCGGCTAATATATACGAAATAATAACAGCAGGTCCTGCCTTGGCAAACGCAAGGCCGGGAAGGATAAAAAGCCCGGAACTTATCATTGCGCCTGTCGCAACACAAAATATATCCAAAAGCGAAAGTTCTTTTTTTAAGGCCTTATTCATAAGTAAACACCTTAACTTGACGATTATTACAATGTAAGTTTCGTAAATTTAACGCCCTTCGGGCGAACTTTGTAGGGGTCGGATTCATCCGACCCACATCAACGGGCGCCATAACTGACGCCCCTACAACGAGTTAAAAAGGAATTTCCTACTATATCAAGTTAAAAAGATAAGCTAATGTTAAAAATATTACATTTGCAAAAACACTACTTTTTCTTCCTTAAAATGATGCGAGCGATCTTTTCTTCGACTTTAGGATGAAGGAGGACTATTAATAACCCGCCTATTATATTGCCAATAGTCACGGGTATCAGGTTATTGAAAATACTAAAAAAATCAGTAGTGAGTCCGCCTTTAGCCATCAGGGCCGCTGGCAGAAAATACATATTGGCTACGGAATGTTCATAGCCGGATGCCACAAAGGCCATGATGGGAAAATATATCCCCAGTATCTTGCCTTCTACGGTCCTTGCCGCGATAGACATGATAACAGCCAGGCATACCAGCATGTTACAGAGAATGCCACGGCATAAAGCCTCTATAAAAGTCAACTGCATCTTTGATTCAGCGATATTTACAGCTATAACGCCTGTTGGACTAAGGTTATTGGCGCTACCCATCAACCCTGACTTAAAAACAAGCCATGCTATAATAATGGCGCCCAACAAATTTCCAAGATATACAACCAGCCAGCTGCGCAGGACCTTGGTAAAAGAATATTTCTTGTAAATAAGGCCTATGGTCATAAGGATATTGCCGGTAAAAAGTTCCGACCCCAGGATAAGGACCAACATCAGCCCTACGCTAAAAACACTGCCTGCCAGAAATCTGGCAAAACCAGCATCAAGCGTGCCGCCGCTCAAAACAGCAGTGGCCACACTGGCTCCAAAGGCAATATAAATTCCGGCCAAGACCCCTTAAGATGAATAACTCAAAGATGGTCTCATTGGCTTTTTTCTCGCCTATACTGCTTATATCTTTCGATATCTCAAAAGGGGTAAGGAAAAGATTATCCATTTTTCTTCTCTCCGGTTTTAGATATTAGTTCTTTTATCGCCTCTTCTATGCGAGAAAACTCTCTTCGCTCGAGCCATTCCTTTTTAAATATACTCCCTCCAAATGCCACTGCAGACGCTCCTGATTTGAAAAATAACTTAATATTTTCTGAAGTAACCCCTCCGCAGGCAAGGAGTTTAATATCCCTGAACGGGCCTTTTATCTCTTTAAAATAATCCGGCCCGAAAAATTTCGCAGGAAATACCTTGACCATTGCGGCCCCGGCGGTCCATGCATTATGTATCTCCTGCGGTGTCAAGGCCCCGGGAAAGACAGGAATAGATTTTTTAACACAGTGTTCCACAATGCCCTTGACCAAAGTGGGCATAACTATGAACCTCGCCCCGTTATCGAGCGCAAGTTTAAGCGAATCCATTGTAAGGACAGTACCTGCTCCGACTGTAAGGTGTTTTTTAGATATTTTTACTGCGCGGGATAAAGTCAGGACTGCATCAGGCGTATTTAACGCGAATTCTATTGTCTTGAGTCCGGACGAAACGATCGTCTCGATAAGGGGGTCTACTATTTTAGGATTTACGCCCCTCAGTATTCCCATTATGGGAAGTTTATTAAAACTGGGCAAATCCATATAGATGCTTAATCCAAACCTGTGTTTGTGATGCTCTCGTAAAAATCTCTATAGTCTTCTTTTTTATGGCCTTTGCGAAGGGCCATGGCTGCCCGAGGATGTTCATTCATCATGCCTGCTATGGCGTAAGGGATTATATAACCCCATTCTATCTTATCTCTAAGCGGAATAAATTCTTTTGAGATCAGGTCTAGAACGGGCCTGATATCAAATTTCGGATTTTTGAGGAAGCCTATCAATAATTCCAGCGGACAATTTCCAGCTGCCCGGCCTATGCCATATACGGTCCCGTCCAAATAATTGGCGTCGTGTATAATAGCCTCGATTGTGTTGCTAAAAGCAAGCTGTTGATTATTGTGTCCGTGAAAACCCACTTCTTTTGTCTTTAGTATTCTTTTGCAGAGCTTTATAAGATATTCCACAGGCTCCTGATACAATGCCCCAAAACTATCCACTATATAAACAACATTGACTTTGCTTTCCTCTTCTATCTGCTGAAGGGCCTCATCCAGTTCATGCCCCATGTCTTTGGAAATCGCCATGATGTTGATGGTAGTCTCGTAGCCTTTGTCTGCAAAATTGTTTGCCATGAATATCGCTTTATCTATATCCTTGACATAACTAGCGGTCCTTATCATGTCCACAGGGCTTTCCGTCTTTGGTTTAACATCGTCTATATTAACACGGCCCACGTCCACCATGACTGAAATCTTGGTCCTGGATTCTATGCCCTCTATTATCTTTTTTATCTCATCATCGTCACAGAATTTCCACTGCCCGTATTCTTTCGGAGAAAAAAGTTCTTTGGAATTCTTATAGCCAATTTCCATGTAATCCACGCCGGACTCTGATATAGCCTTATACACCTCTCGTACAAAGCGAAAATCAAAATCATGGTTATTGATAAGGCCGCCGTCACGAATGGTGCAGTCCAACACCTTTATCTTTTCTCTATACATCTATCCCCCTTTAATAAGCGCGTGACTTATGGAACAAGCGCATTCGCTTCGCTCAGTGTAAACTCCGCGAGTGAACATAAAAGTTAGGTAAATTTTTTAGAATTTTTCTAACTTTTGTCCTCATTTGACATCTTGCCTATAGCTTCCTGGATAAAAGGCAGAATAACCTCGACCTCTTCTTTGTTCAGCCTTCCAAGCTTGGTAAACCTCAACTCGCCTTCCATGTTCCTGTTTTCTCTTGTAATCTGTAATTTCTTCGGGCCGTTATTGTACGAATATACACTCACTGTCAGGCGGCCTGAATCTGTTTCATGTGCCTTAGAAAACAAGTTTGCGTCTAAACTGCTGTCATATGGCATATTGCCCTCCCCTTTTGTGATTATCGCGATTAAGTATTGGATTTATATTGTACTGCTAAATAAACAGTTACGCAATTATATTTTCTTGCTTAACTTGACGAAACTTACATTGTAAGAATCGTCAAGTTAAGGAGATAAAGTTATGTCAGGGCAGGTGTTTTCTGACCGCGTCTAAAAGCGCCTCTAAATTAAACGGTTTTGTGACATAATCTTTTGCGCCTAAAGATTTCGCTTCTAAAATAGACTCTTTATCGTCTTTTGCTGTAAGCATGATTACAGGGATAGGCTCTGTCTCGGGTTTCTCCTTTAATCTGCGAAGCGTATCTAATCCGTGCATACGCGGCATCATCATGTCCAGCAATATTAAATTTGGTCTTTCTGTTTTTGCCTTTTCCAGGGCTTCTATGCCATTTTTAGCGGAAACGACTTCATAACCATTGGCCGCTAATCTTACCTGAACAATCTTGGTCAACTCAGGCTCATCATCAACTACAAGTATTCTCTTTGACATAACACCCTCCATATCTCAATCAAGCTCTGTCTACTTAATATAATACTACATATCCGGTTTATTGCCAAATCAATAAAATTATTTAACCCATGCCCTGAATAAGGCTATTATAATCTTGTTATTCGCTGCGCCTTATAACAAACTACAATGTTAGGGCTTTAGTCCCCTAGCCAAACGGATAAAATAGCGGAAGAGCTGTTTCTGGACAGGGTCTTTGGCCTGTCTTTCAGGGTGCCACTGTACAGCTATGGTATGCGATGGGCCCTCAATAGCCTCTATTATACCGTCATCTGAAAATGCGCTTATCTTCAGGGAGCGACCCAAGGTTTTAACAGCCTGATGGTGGTCGCTATGGACAAAAAACGAACTTCTTTTAAAGATTTTATGACAAAGCGAACCCGGCTGTATTCTAACAACATGCTGAGGGTACTTTTTGGAGCAGTGATTTCCTGAATCTTTTATATTTGAACGTATATCCTGATACAGCGTGCCTCCATAAATAACATTTAAAAGCTGCATGCCGTAGCATATCGCAAGAACAGGAATTTTCTTCTTCTGTGCCATTTTGTATAACCATGTCTCAAAATAGATACGCCCTCTATAAACAGACCTGACCTTTTCCGTTGATTTTTCGCCGTAGAAATTCGGGTGTACATCAGCGCCTCCGATTATAACAAGACCATCCAAATGCTGTAATAATTTCGTAACTTCCTTACGGTAAGGATTTATTGGTATGAGTACAGGTATACCGCCTGCCCTTAGAATAGCGCGTACATAACGATAGTCACATGAAAGCTCAAACTGTGAAAAATACGGTTTAAGTTTGTTCACCTCGCAAGTAATACCTATTATAGGCTTGTTACGCAATATTTTTTTACGCATATTTGTTTCACCAGTTAGCTTCTTTACGGCCAAGCCATGTACGTTCTATAGTTGGCAGTTTAACACCAAGGCGGAGCGCAAACTGTTTATATGAATTCCCGTCCAGAAGTTCTTCTATCGCAACAGCGTAGCGTTTGGCAAACCGTCTCTGCCACGTAGGGGCATGCTTACGCTGGTATTTGCTGGATGCCTCTCTCAGTATATCCGCCTGGTTGTACCCTTTTTTCAGGTATTTGAATATATTTATTACATCTTCGGGGATATCCATCTGGCTCAGCTCTTCTTTGTATTTTCTGAAAAATAGATCCACGTACTGCGGAACGCTTATCCAGTGGTTTGACCATACAAGACGCGCCTTTGTCCCAAACCTGACAGCCTGGTCCCTGGCCTTCAGGTAGTTTTGGTGAGTAGACTGGTTAAAAGGTTTTTTCTTTTTCATCCACCTGAAGGTTACTGCCAGACACACACACAAGACCGCCACCATGTATTCAGGCAGGGAACTGTCGCAGACCCGTAGCTCCAGGGTCGCTAATTTCTTCTTGCTTTTAGGGTTGAACGTTAGTTCGCGGTAATGGTTTTTATAAAGCATGCCCCGGCGCGCGACTTTACAGTATTTATTGGAACCATGCAATAACCTGTTAGACGCATATTTCGTAATCTTTGCGCGCCATACAGGGGAATTGGCTGACAGGGCAATAAGAAAAGGTATATGGTCATACAGGTAATTTGATATTTGCTTTGCTTCATTATAATCAATACCCTTTTTCGCGAGAGAAAGGTGTATATGACTACCCGCAAACCTGTCTATCCATCCGCCAACAGGAAAAATGACATACTCATGAGAAGAGTTACCGTTTTTCCTGAATTTCGCATATTTACGCAGGCCTGTTTTTAGAAGAAAAGATGCCTCCCGTATAGAAGTAAAGACCTTGCTATTGTATTCTGTGCCTATGCTCCAATCCCTTGTAAAACGTTCGCCTTTTTCTACTATGGAACGTCGCGGAAAATGCAGTTCCCTGCATATCCTATTTTCAGGGACAAAGATAGAATAAGACTCCAGCTCCATGCCCATTGTTATAAAAGTTTTGACCTTGGGTTTCATATTAACTGCTAATTATACCCTTTAAAATAAAAATCCCCAAGTAAAATTTTATTTGGGGCGCACATAAAAATATAGGCCCGGGTAAACCCGGGCCTATATATTGTTCCTGCGGTTATAACTTTACTACATTTACGGCTTGATCGCCTTTTGGGCCTTTTTCTACTTCAAACTCTACTTCTTGGCCTTCTTCAAGCGTCTTATAGCCATCGCCCTGAATAGCTGTGTGATGCACAAATACATCAGCACCTGACTCAGTAGCAATAAATCCATAACCTTTTTGATTGCTGAACCATTTTACTTTGCCTTTTGCCATTACTCACTACCCTCCTTTCCCTAGATATCATAGTAAATAATGACAGAAACAAAAAAACCGCAAGGCGAGTACTTCTTCTACCTTACGGTCCAAGCTTTCTACTCCCTTATTTACTACTTACTTTTTCTACTACATTCTTAAATAAATATACCCCATTTATATGTTTTTGTCAAGGAAAATCTTTCCACAGGAAAATCTTTCCACATAGATAGTGACTAAAAAAATGAAAACTTATCCACACTGTAGGTGACCCTTAAGGGTCACCTACAGTGTGTCCTTGCAGAACCTTAACTTGACGAAGCTTGCATTGTAAGTTTCGTCAAGTTAAGCAGGTCTACGAGAGATTGTGTTTATTTATATCATTTTTTTATTTTTTATCACTTTTTCTTTCCAAAAATAAATAAATATGTTATACTTAATTTAAATGAAAAATAATTTATCCCGAACGAAGCGAGGGATCTCATCAGATTGATTCCGCGCATTGCAATAACATCCATAAGGAGGCCTTATAATGAAATTTGACGGGAAACTTTTAATCATAGGGTGTGGATCTGTCTCACAGTGCGCCATACCGCTTGCCCTAAAGCTAATTGATATGCCGGCTAAAAAAATTACCATAATGGACTTTGTAGATAACCGCCATAAGATCAAGGATTCCCTTGCTAAAGGCGTAAATTATACCATGGAAAGAGTGACCCCTGACAATTACAAAGAACTCCTTGCTAAATATGCAGGCCCAGGCGATATGATCATTGACCTTGCATGGAACATAGAGTGCATTGCTATTGTCAAGTGGTGCAGAGATAATAATGTTTTATATTGCAATACCTCTGTTGAAGAGTGGAATCCTTACAAGGATGCTGAGCGTAATGACCCAACAAGATATACGCTTTACGCGAGACATATGGAAATACGCAGGAAACTTGCCGAGTGGGGCGATAATGACAAGGCCTCTACGGCTATCGTGGATCATGGCGCAAATCCAGGCCTTGTGTCACACTTCACAAAACACGCCCTTATCGGGATTGCGCAAAAAATCCTGAAAGAAAAACCAAAGGACCCGAGAAAAAAACAGCTTGAAGAAGCCCTCAGGGATACAAGCTTCCCAAAACTCGCCCAGCTTGAAGGGGTTAAGGTGATACACATAAGCGAACGCGATACGCAGATCACGAACAAACCTAAAGAGGTAAATGAATTTGTAAATACATGGAGTATTGAAGGTTTTTTTGAAGAAGGCGTCGCGCCTGCCGAACTCGGTTGGGGCACACACGAACGTTATACCCCTAAGAATGCCTATTTCCACAAGATTGGCCCGGGCAACCAAATCTGCCTTAGCACCATAGGAATGAAGACATGGGTGCGTTCATGGGTCCCGTGCGGCGAGATTACAGGAATGGTGATCCGCCATGGAGAGGCATTCAGCATCTCTGACAGGCTTACGGTATGGGAAAACGGCAAGGCTGTATACAGGCCGACTGTCCACTACGCGTACTGCCCGTGCGACTCTGCGATAAACTCACTGCACGAATTAGAGATGAGGCAGTTCAGGCTCCAGGAAAAACAGAGGATAATGAGTGATGAGATAATCGACGGCAGAGATGAGCTCGGAGTGCTTCTCATGGGTCATGATTTCAGCTCATGGTGGTGCGGCAGTATACTTGACATACATGAAGCGCGCAAATTGGTTCCTCATCAGAATGCGACAACCATGCAGGTGGCTATCTCGGTAGTCTCGGCAGCGATATGGATGATCAAAAACCCTAGAAAAGGATTCCTTATGCCGGATGATGTCGAACATGAAGAAATACTCAAGGTATCCATGCCTTACATAAAACCCTTTGTCTCAGAGGCTGTAGATTGGGCCCCTACCAAGAATATGAATACAAAATTCACAAAATTCGATATCGTTAAGCCGGAAAAAGAGGATATGTGGCAATTCGTCGCATTCCTTGCTAACCCAAAGGACAGGATGTACATATATGAATCAAACGCAGCAAAACAGCCTGAAGCCGCAAAAGTCTAAGTCTGACCTTAGCGGCATTGAGGCCCTGATAAGGGCAATGCTTAAAAAGTACCGTACGCCCTTCATGCTTATCAGACGTTCGGTGCTCGAGAAACAATACCGCCGTTTTAGAAAATGCCTTCCTGAAATCGCGCCTTATTACGCGATCAAGGCCAATCCATATCCGGGAATTATCAAAACATTTGTCAAACTCGGCGCGAGTTTTGACGTTGCAAGCGCCAACGAGATGAAAGAAGTGCTCAGGCTCGGGGCCACACCCTCAAAGATCATATTTGCCAATACAATAAAATCCAGCGAAGATATAGAATTCGCAAGGCGCCGCAGAGTAAGACTGATGACCTTTGACAACGAGCCGGAACTTTACAAAATAGCCAAGTTTTATCCAAAGGCGGGCGTATTGGTCCGCATCAAGGTGGCAAACCAGGGAAGCGTAGTGGAACTTTCTCTTAAATTCGGGGCCGATGCTGACCAGGCTTATTTTATGCTTCGTAAGGCCAAGGCCCTGGGGCTGGTTCCGGTAGGAGTAAGTTTTCACGTAGGGAGCCAGTCGACCAATGTTGAAAATTATCTTCAGGCCCTTGAAATCACGTCAAATATATTTAAGGAATCAAAGACAAACGGTCTGCCTCTAAAGATCGTTGATATAGGGGGCGGTTTTCCCATTCAGCACTTTGATAATGAGATAGGTATAAATTTTGAAAGGATGGCGTGTCAGATACGCAAACAGATAAAGGTAATGTTCGATAGGTCTGTCAAATTTATCGCGGAGCCTGGCAGATTTCTCGTAGGCCCCGCAGGGATTCTCGTCACGCAGGTCATAGGAAGGACTTTTCGCAACAATAAAAACTACTATTACCTCAATGACGGCATATACGCGGATTTCTCCGGCATGGTATTCGACCACTGTAAATATGAATTCAAGACCTTCAGGCGAGGCCCGAAATTCTTGAGCGCGCTCGCAGGCCCCACCTGCGATTCATTCGATACCCTCTCAATGAACGAAGAAATACCGGAACTTTACGTGGGCGATGTGGTGTATGTAAAGAACATAGGCGCCTATTCCTGCGCAAGCGCCGTCCCAAATTTCAACGGCTTTTCTCCTGCAAGAATCATAATGGTTTAAACAGCGTAATTAATCCCTTCCATATTTTTTTACTAAATCTAATATTTCTTTCGCCAGGCTCTTCTTCAACTGCTCATGGGACAGCCTCCAGCGCCAGTTTCCTTTTGATTCAGAAGGCGTATTCATCCTGGCCTCTCGGCCCAGGCCTAAGATATCCTGCATGGGTATAATAACTGTATTGGCTATAGACGCCTCGCACATTTTTACAAATTCCAGGTGGACATCATCAACTGTAACTTCATGGCCTAGATATTCAAAAACCCTTCTTCTTTCCTCCGTAGATGCCTCATTCATAAACCACCCTCTTACAGTATTATTGTCATGAGTGCCGGTATAAGCAATGCAATCTGGTATAAAATTACGCGGCAGATACGGGTGATCTGGGTTATCTTCGCCGAACGCGAATAATAAGACTCTCATGCCTGGAAAATTGAATTTATGCATTACCTTTTTTACGTCAGGCGTGATAATGCCCAGGTCTTCGGCAATAATGGGGAGTTTTGGAAACGCCTTTAGAAGAATTCTGAAAAAATTATTTGCAGGGGCTTTTACCCATTTCCCCTTTATAGCTGTTTCTTCCTGCGCCGGGATCTGCCAAAATGCCACAAACCCGCGGAAATGATCAATCCTGACTATATCAAAAAGTCTGAATATTTGCCTGAAACGCCTGATCCACCATCTGTAACCAGTCTTCTTCAGCATACTCCATCTGTAAACAGGGTTACCCCACAACTGTCCGGTCTTGCTGAAATAATCCGGCGGCACGCCTGATACATAAGGAGGTCTTTTATTCCTGTCCAGCTTAAAAAGAGAATTATTGCTCCAGACATCAGAACTGTCTAGCATCACATATATAGGTATATCGCCTATCACCTTTATAGCGTTCTTACAGCAATACCTTTTAACGGCAAGCCA
>JBDRBM010000023.1:0-23598 GCA_043822665.1 Candidatus Omnitrophota bacterium | reverse complement strand
CAATCACTCAAGGCAGTCTGCCTCAAGGTTTAAGCCTGAATAGTTCAATAGGTGTAATCTCAGGCACGCCCACTACTCCAGAAACCAAGAACTTTACTATCCAGGCAGAAGACAGCGCCTCACATACTGCGACAAAGGATTTCTGCATTACCATATATTCTTTACGGATTACCACATCATCATTACTCGATGGCACAGTAGGCGCTGCCTACAACCAGGCCTTAGAGGCTACAGGCGGAGTACCACCTTATACCTGGTCATTCTATTCAGGAACCCTGCCTCAAGGTTTAACCCTGGATAGTTCAACAGGACAAATCTTAGGCACGCCTACTACTGTAGAGGCCAAGGACTTTATTGTCAAACTGATAGATAGTAATAGACCTTCGCATGGCAGGATAAAGGAGTTATCCATTGTTATAAATCCTGTGACTTTACAAATCACCACTACCTCTTTAACCAGCGGTACAGTAGATACTGCCTACAACCAGGCCTTACAAGCAACAGGCGGAGTAACGCCTTATACCTGGTCAATTACTGAAGGAACACTGCCTCAAGGATTAAGCCTGAATAGTTCCACGGGTGTAATATCAGGTATGCCCACTGCTACTGGTACAGCGAGTTTTACAGTGCGAGTTACTGACAGCGATTCACCTGCGCAAACTGCGGATAAATCATTATCCATTATTATAAGTCCTGCAGTCTTACAAATCACCACTATCTTGTTAGCCAGCGGCACAGTAGATACTACCTACAATCAGGCCTTAACTGCTACAGGCGGGATAACGCCTTATACCTGGTCAATTAGTCAAGGGGCGCTGCCTCAAGGTTTAAGTCTAGATAGTTCAGGAATAATTTCAGGCATGCCTATTGCTGCCGGGACAGCGAGCTTTACAGTGTGGGTTACTGACAGCGCTCAACCAGCACATGCTGCGGATAAGCCGTTATCCATTACCATAAATTCTGACACCACTCCTCCAGCTAATGTAACTAACTTTACTGCCACTATCGGTGACACAGAGATTGCCTTAATCTGGACTAATCCAACTGATAGTGACTTCCAAGGAGTAAAGGTCCTGCGTAGGACAGATAGCTATCCTACAGGGCCTGATGATACTTCGGCTGTAATAATCTATAATAGTAATGGAACAAGCTATACGAATATAGGCCTTACTAATGGCACTATCTATTACTATAAGGCCTATAGCCATGACAGCGTGCCAAACTATGCTTTAGGAGCTCAGGTGAGCGCTGCGCCATTAGCACCTGCCCAGACAGCCACGCCCATAATTAACCCTAGCGATGGGACATTTATTGCCTCACAGCAGTTAACTCTTCAAACAGCGACAACAGGCGCAGACATTTATTACACCGTAGACGGAAATGCACCGACCACAAGCTCCACCGCCTATATAGAGCCTTTTACCATTACATCAAATTGCACTGTCAAGGCAAGGGCATTCAAGGATGAGATGGAGCCGAGCGACATAGCCACAGCAGTGTTTACCATGGCCGCCGCTCCTGATCCTCTTCCACGAATGTCGTATACAATAGACAAAGTCTTATTACAACCAGATGGCAAAAACACAATGACTAACGAGATATGTCCCGAAGCTGTCTTTCATGTAGGCGGCTCGCATTATGATCCTATAAATAACGCACTTTATGTATATGACTCAGGCAATAGCCGGATACTTGTATTTGAGGGAGGATACAGGGGGCAAAATCAGCTGCCTGTGAAAGTAATTGGCCAGCCGTCATTGTTCCTTTCAGGGACAGTCAATGGAGACAATACACACTATTTGCCTGCCCGTCAAGATACCTTTGCTTCTTTGCACTATCCGTATGTTGGATCGGTGAGTGAGTCACCGCGCGCAATGCAGATGACTACCGACGACCAGGGAAATCTGTGTGTGATCGACCCTAACAATAATCGGATCTTGGCCTACAATGACCCATTGCATACAGATAGTGTTGCGGACCAGGTATGGGGCCAGGCAGATTTCACCCAGCGCATGGCTAACCGCGATCAGAACAGCCCTGACAATAATACGCTCTGTACAGACTGGAATAGTGGGGGAGTATATGCCACAGGCATATTATACGACCCAGAGGGTTATTTGTGGGTGGCGGATAGCGGCAATAACCGTGTTTTGCGCATTCCTATTATTAGGGGCCGTTTATCTGAAACAGCAGATTTAGTCTTGGGCGCTTCTGATTTTGTTACCAGAGGAGGGACATCTGGTTTTGACGACAGACCGTTGAATAGAATGGCTAAGCCAGTGGCTTTATTACGGCATCCTATTACTGGGAAATTATACGTTTTAGAAGGTGAGTTTGGCGGGTCGGCGCGTATACTTGTATTTACGCCGCCTTTTAGCTCTGGCATGTTTGCTTCGCAGGAAATCGCAAGGGCGCAATGCCAGAATGGCCCCCCGCCTCCAGGGTATAATCCTGAAAACTGGCAAAGTTTTGACACCAATGGCGATGGGCAGGTTGATTTATGGGTGAATCTGGTAACAGGTCTTTACTGGCCGCGCGGCATGGCTTTTGACCCATTCGGCCATGGTATATGGGTTGCTGATGGAGGGAATAACCGCGTCCTGCTTTTTGATTATGCAGGGGAGATGGTACATCTAAATGGTGTGCCGCAGGTAATCGGCCAGCCAGATTTTGAGCACCGCAGTTGCCCCGGTTGGGGGATAAAGCTGCCTGATGGTAGAATTGATCATATAGGACAAGCAGATGGTGAAATTGGTATTATCGGAAATACTCTTATCGTCTCCCAGATCTCAGACACGCTTCCGATGCCGCTCTTTACACTGCCGTTACAAAGAGACGCGCGAAACTATCTCCTTGCCTCCGGAACCCTATTTACAAGTGGGTGTAATAAAATTACCGGCAGGGTAGCTAAGGACCCATATGGAATGTCCTTTAGTCCGGATAATAGCCAGCTTGCTATTAGCGACGGCAATCGAGTGCTCTGCTGGGATAATCCTTTGACTGCCGAGACATTCCAAACCGCTGATTATGTCCTTGGCCAGAATAGTATGTATACCAATCATCAGAGTACGCCACAAGGAGCTTTATTTAGCGGTAATGCCGGCATGCAGATATTCGATGACCAGGACCGTCTTTGGATTGTTCATGATGGGGGGCTAAATATCAGTATATTTGATTTTCCGATACATGCCAGCGGCGCAAACTACCCTACGGTCAAGGTTCTATCTACTGATAACAATGTCCGATGGGCTGATGATTATCAGCCTGTAAGCTTCAGCGCATGGGGGATCGCCTATGATTCAAAAGGCACGCCGCAGACGCAAGATGACACCTTGTGGCTTGCGGATCCTGGGCGCAGTCGAGTCTTGCACATCAGAGACCCGCTTGGCGGCGCGCTGGTAGATTTAGTCATTGGTCAGCGCAATAAAAATAGCACAGGAATCAATGCAGGAGAGGGGCTGAATACGCCAAGCCCCTACGGATTATCCAGGCCTGCTGTGATTATGTTAGATAGGGCGGGCAATCTATATGTAGTTGATGCCCAGTTTGAAGGGAGGAATGACAATCATAGGATAGTGCGTTTTGATAATCCTGAGGCGCTGGTTACGCCTGGTAATATATTCCCTCTTCCGAATGCAAATGGGGTGCTTACCAAAGATAACTTTTACACCAGAGAGCCATTTATAGGCGGAAGCAAAAGGCCAGGGAATCCTGTAGGCATTGGTTTTGGGCCAAATAATGATGCATTTGTCCTTTGTGATGCCTATGGTAATGACATTGAGGCAAGGATTTACCACTACCCTACCCCTTATGCTGGCGAGACCCCTCAGCCCGATGCCATACTTCCTTTGCCGGTTGGACAGCCAGCTTTTGCCTATTATTATGCCCAAGATAAACTGGTTATTTTGGACCATACATGGAATCGCGCTGTCTTCCTTACTTTATCAGGCCTTCCCTTGCAGATAACTACTATCACTTTACCTAATGGCATAGCAGGCGCTGCTTATAACAAAACCTTGGAAGCAGCCGGCGGAATACCACCGTATCGCTGGTCAATTACCGAAGGCACACTGCCTCAGGGATTAAGCCTGGATAGTTCCACGGGAGTTATCTCAGGCACGTCAATCGCCCCTGAAACCCAGGCCTTTAGCATTGGGCTTGCAGACAGCTTATCTACTGTCACCAAGCAGTTTACCATAATTATAGACGATGCCACCAATAACCCCCCCATAATAGAACCCATAGGCGATAAGGAAGTAAATGAGGGAGACACCCTTGTATTCACAGTGTCAGCCAGAGATCCTGACGGAGATAATCTTGAAACCATCGAGGTCTCTAACCTGCCAGAAGGCGCAGAGTTTACAATACTAAAGCGTCCAATTATATACCCCAACCCTGAAATACAAGGTGTCTTTGAATGGACGCCTAACTATGATCAGGCAGGAATATATAAGATAAGTTTTTATGTCAGCGATGGAAAACCAGGAGGAAGGGTACCAACCATCGGCGGCCTTATTATAACAGTAAACGACGTAAACAGGCCTCCCATAATAGAACCTATAGTTAGCACTAATCCTGCTACAGACATTCAATCTGAGACAGCCACTTTACACGGCAGTCTTAATAATTTAGGGGGCGCTGGATCAGTAGAAGTCTGGTTTGAATATGGAATTGACACTAATTACGGAAACACTACTTCATTTCAAACTATGACCGCTATAGGAGATTTCAAAGCCGACATCACTGGCCTCACTCCAAACGAGGCCTATCACTTTAGAGCCGCAGCGCAAAATAGAGCTGGTACATTTTATAGTACATCTTACGGAGAGGACATGAGTTTTACTACATTGCAAGAGATAGACACCACTCCGCCAGCTAATGTAACTAACTTTACTGCCTTTGCTGGTGACGAAGTGGTTGCCTTAACCTGGACTAATCCAACTGATAGCGACTTCCAGGGAGTAAAGATCCTGCGTAAAGCCGGTAGTTATCTTACAGGGCCTCAAGATACCTCGGCTGCAATAGTCTATGATAGTAATGGAACCAGCTATACGGATACAGGCCTTACCAGCGGCATTACCTATTACTATAAGGCCTATAGCCATGACAGCGTACCTAACTATGCCTCAGGAGCTCAGGTTGGCGCTACTCCACTAGCGCCACCAGATACCACTCCACCAGCTAATGTAACTAATTTTACTGCAGCTCCTGGTAACCAGCAAATTACCTTAACATGGACTAATCCAACTGATAGTGACTTCTATGGACCAATAATCCTGCGTAAGACAGGCAGTTATCCTACAGGGCCTAATGACACATCAGCTGCAGCGGTTTATAATAGTCATGGAGTCCCTACTGCTACAGGCAGCTATACAGATACAGGCCTTACTAACGGCGTTACCTATTACTATAAAGCCTATAGCTATGATTTTGCACAGAACTATTCTTTAGGAGTTAACGCGAGCGCTACTCCACTATCGCCTGCCCAGGTAGCTGCTCCCACAATCAATCCTAATGGCGGGACATTTATTACCTCACAGCAGGTGATTTTCAGCACAGCCACAGGCGGCGCAGCTATCTATTACACTATAGACGGAACTAATCCGACCACGGACTCATCTGTCTACAGCGCGCCTTTTATCATTACCACAACCTGCACTGTAAAGGCAAGGGCATTTAAGAGCGGGATGGAGCCGAGCAATATATCCACCGCAGAGTTTACTAAAATAGAGAAAGCAGCCACGCCCACAATCACCCCTAATGGCGGGACATTTATTATTTCACAACAGGTAACTCTTCAGACAGCAACAAACGGCGCAGCCATCTATTACACCATAGACGGCAATGCACCGACCACAATCTCAACTGCCTATATAGAGCCTTTTACCATTACCTCAAGCTGCACTGTCAAGGCAAGGGCATTCAAGGATGGGATGGAGTTGAGCAATATAGCCACAACAGAGTTTACTAAGATAGAGAAAGCAGCCACGCCCACTTTTGATCCTGCGCCTGGGACATACACAAATAGTGTAGCTGTAAGCCTTGCTGCTACTACAACTGATGCAACAATACGCTATACCTTGAATAATACCGACCCTACTGAAACTTCCATGTCCTACACTGGCGCTATTAACATTACTACAACCACGACGATTAAGGCCAGGGCATTTAAGAGCGGGATGGCAGCAAGTGATACTGCCATAGGGGTATATACAATTCAGATAGACACCACTCATCCCACAGTAAGTATCAGTTCTCCTTCAAGCGGAGCCACAGTGAGCGGTTCAATCACTGTTATAGCCACAGCCTTAGACAATGTAGGGGTAACCAAGGTAAAGTTTTACTTGGATGCTGATACTAATCTTGGTGAAGATAATACTGCGCCATATGAAGTTCTATGGGATACTACAGGTGTAGCTGATGGCCATCACAGCCTTGCTGCCAAGGCCTATGATGCTGCGGGAAATATTGGAACTGCTGAGATTACAGTTAATGTGGCTGTGCTTCTTTCTGCGCCATCTGATCTTAGTGCCACAGTCGTGTCTTCGCTGCAGATTGACTTAAGTTGGACAGATAACTCTTTTAATGAAGAGGGGTTTGAGATCCAGCGCAGCACCGATAGTATCACATTCAGTCCAATATGGAAAGTTGCTCAGGATGTTAAGACCTTCAGTGATGGTACGTACTCAGGCATTTCTTCCGAGACAAAGTACTACTATCGTGTGCGTGCCTATAGGGGAATAGCATATTCATCTCCTTCCGATACTGTTGAAGCAGCTACTCCTGCGTTTCTTGCTCCCACGGATCTTAGAGTTGCTGTGGTCTCGCCAGTATGTATTGACTTAGACTGGATAGATAACTCTGATTGCGAAGAAGGCTTTGAGATCCAGCGCAGCACTGATGGTGTCACATTCAGCTTCTTAGATGGTGTTAAGAGTCCCGATACGCATTTTAGCGATACAGCCGTTTTTCCAGGGATAACGTATTACTACAGGGTGCGTGCGAATCATTGGCGAGATATACATACAGCATTTTCCAATATCGCCAGCGCTACTACTCCCAACATCATCTTCTTTCCTACGGTTACCACAAATGCCGCTACAGGCATTCAATCTACACAGGCTGCTTTGAACGGTAATCTTGGTGATTTAGGCAAAGTTGCTTCAGCAGAAGTCTGGTTTGAGTGGGGAACTGACACTAATTACGGAAATCCTCGTACTGACGTACAGACTATAACCCGAAATAATGTAAATTTTAGCGCCGACATTACTGGCCTCACTCCAAACGAGACCTATCACTTTAGGGCTGTAGCGCGAAATAGCGCTGGTACATCTTATGGAGAGGATAGGAGCTTTATAACATTGCAAGAGATAGACACTCCTCCAGTAACGCCAACTAACCTTGCAGCTAGTGTTATTTCCTCCAGCCAAATTGACTTAAGCTGGCAGGATAATTCGGATAACGAGAGTGGTTTTGCTATAGAGCGCAGCCTGGATGGGTATACATTTAGTCAGATAAAGTGGGTTGCCAGTAACACCACTACTTACAGCAATACCGGCCTTAATTCCAACACCACTTATTTTTATCGTATATATGCGATGAATGATAGTGGTAACTCGCGGTATACTGATATTGTGGAGGCGCGCACTTTGGATGTGCCGCCTATTGCCCCTTCAAATCTTAAGGTTACAGCATCATCTATTGCTATTCAGATTGATCTTAGCTGGCAGGATAATTCTAATAATGAGCAGGGTTTTCTGATAGAGCGTAGTTTGGACGGAGTTAATTTTACTCAAATTACTGGTGTAGGCGGCAATAGCACTACTTACAGTAATACTGGCCTTGTGGCAAATACTGAGTATTATTATCGTGTGCGTGCGCATAATAGCGCAGGCAAATCAGCTTACTCTAACACTGCCTCAGCTGTTGCTTTGGCACCACAGGTTGCTGCGCCTTCGAACTTGACTGCAAAGGCCTCATCTTCCACACAGATTAACTTAAGCTGGCAAGATAATTCAAACAATGAAACAGGGTTTAAGATAGAACGCAGTATAAATGGCGGCACGACGTTTACCCAGATAGCTATGGTAAGAGCAAATGTTATTACATACTCTAATAGTGGCCTTACGGCTGGGTCTATTTATTGGTATAGAGTAAGGGCATATAACGCCGCAGAAAATTCTACTTACTCCAATACTGTTTCTACGGTTACTCCTAAGCTGCTGCCGAAACCACTACCACCAAGGCCGCCAGTGAATCCACCACCACCGATAGAATGGGATGATGGGATATAGGTATCCTACCTTGCTAAATCCCCGCTAATGTGATAAGATTTACGATATGAGTGTCAAGGTTCGGTCTCGGAGGAAAGAGGCAGGGTGAGGGATGCCGATTAAGAAAACAATACTCTTGGGTGAAAAATTGGTTCAAAAAGGCCTGATTTCTCATCAAGAGTTAGACATAGCGCTAAAAGAGCACGAAAAAATAGGCCAGTTTCTTGGAATTACGCTGATAAAGCTAGGTTTTATTAAAGAAGAAGAATTATACCCTGTCCTTTCTGAACAATTAAATATAGCTTTTGTAAATATAAAAGACCTTGCAATAGCTCCGGATGTATTCGAGAAGCTTCCTGCTAAGTATGCCTGTCATTACAAACTTATCCCTATAAAGCTTGAAAAAGATATTCTCACCGTTGCTGTTACGGATCCTTTGGATATAAGGACGCTGGATGATCTGAGATTGCTTTTAGGGTGCGATGTCATTGGAGTTTTGGCTTCGGAATCAGATATAAACGAGGCAATCAGGAAATATTACGGCTTAGGCGCGGAGACCATCGAGGAGATCGTGGATACAGGTGATATGGCCGAAGAGATCGCTCTTCAAACACAGAAGACAGAGGACATAGAAGATCTTGCTGAAGACGCCTCAATAATAAAGTTTGTAAATCAAATCCTGGTTCAGGCAGTTAGAGAGAGGGCTACGGATATTCATATTGAGCCTTATGAGGATGCGTTGAAGGTAAGATATAGGATAGACGGGATATTGTATGATGTCCCTGTCCCGGTGAATGTGAAATTTTTTCATTCCGCCATAGTTTCAAGGCTAAAGATTATGGCAAATCTGGATATCGCGGAAAGAAGGCTTCCTCATGACGGAAGGATAAATATAAAGGTCGGACAAGATGAGCTGGATTTAAGGATTTCTATACTCCCTACGCAATTCGGCGAAAGCGTGGATATCAGGATTTTAAGCGGGAAAATGCTATATAGCCTGGAAAGCCTGGGCCTTTCCCATTCTGACCTGGTAATTCTCGAGGAACTTATAAAAAGGCCTCATGGGATTATCTTTGTAACAGGCCCCACTGGCAGTGGAAAGACCACCACGCTTTATTCATGTTTATCAAAGATAAATAATAAAGATAAAAAGATCATAACAATAGAGGACCCCATAGAGTATCAACTGAAGGGTATTACTCAAATCCAGATTCATCCTCGGATAGGGTTGACTTTTGCGGCGGGACTGCGTTCTATGCTTCGCCATGATCCAGACATTATGATGATAGGTGAGGTCAGGGATTTTGAAACAGCGGAGATTACTATCCGTGTTGCCCTGACAGGCCATCTTGTGTTCAGTACATTGCATACAAATGATGCCGCGGGCGGCATTACGCGTTTATTGGATATGGGGATAGAACCGTATCTTGCGGCAAGTTCTGTGGAATGTTTTATCGCTCAGCGTCTTGTGAGGCTTATATGCCCTCAGTGCAAGGTTGAAAAGAAACCGGATAAGGAAATATTAAAGGAATTTAACATAGAAGAATCCGTGGATAACGTTGTTATTTATGAAGGCAGAGGCTGCGAGGCTTGTAAGTTTAGCGGATACAGAGGCCGCACAGGTATCTATGAATTTTTGCTTATGAATGAAGAGATACGTGATTTGATGCTGCGCAGGGCCTCGTCCGACCAGATAAAAAATAAGGCATTGGAATTGGGCATGCACACGCTTCGCATGGATGGATGGAAAAAGATCAAAAAGGGTTTAACTACTATAAACGAGGTAATAAGGGTTACTGAAGAGGATTAAACCCTTCCGCCTTAGGCGGGAAGGGTAGAGTAGGGTGAGTAGTAGTAGGTGACCCTTAAGAGTCACCTACTACTATAATCTACAATCACTGACACAAAGACATGACTAAATTTTTATACAAAGCAAAAAAAGGGCCTAAGGAAGTTACAGAAGGAAGTATTGAGGCTGACTCGGAAAATACGGCGATAAAAAAGTTAGCGGAAAGCGGTTTTTATCCTATATGGGTTAAAGAAGAAGGCGGCCTTTCTAATGAGAAAAATACAGCTGTTCGTTTTTTTTCAAAGCAGATCAAAGTAAAAGACATGGCGAATTTTACAAGGCAGCTTTCGGAACTCCTGGATTCAAGCTTGGCGCTTTTTGACGCATTGAACCTAATCGAGAAACAGACAGACGCTCCTCAGCTAAAGGTAGTTATAAGAAATATAACTGACAGTATAAAAGACGGGAAGACATTTTCGGAATCTTTAGGGGCCCATCCGCGTGTTTTCTCAAATCTATATGTAAATCTGGTGCGTTCGGGAGAAGCGGGAGGCATGTTAAAAGAGGTCATGGCCAATATATCTGATTTTTTAGAAAAACAAGAAGATATCAGATCTAAAGTTATTGCCGCTCTTCTCTATCCAATGCTAATGGCAATTGTAGGCATTGTTACGATATTTATTCTAATGACATTTGTCATACCAAAATTAGCCAATATGTTTATTGAAATGGGGGAAACATTACCTCTTCCGACAAGGATGCTTATCTCAGCCAGTAATTTTATAAAAAATTATTGGATCTTGTTTGTTCTTTTCGCGGGCGGGCTAGCGTTTTTTATAAGAAAGAGTAAGACAAATAAAATCGCGAGAAAAGCTATAGATAGGTTTAAACTAGGCCTCCCTATCATAGGCAGGCTTATAAAAAGCTCTGACCTGGCAAGATTTTCAAGGACGCTTTCGACACTTCTTAAGAACGGCGTTCCGATTCTTAGTTCTTTAAAGATCACTTCTGATATAATAGATAATGAGATCATAAAGGAAGAGGTCATTTCTATTTATACTGATGTTAAGACAGGCTCTTCGCTGCGGGCCGCGATAAAAAAGAACACCTCTTTCCCTCAATTTATAATAAATATGACAGCAATAGGCGAAGAAGGGGGATTTTTAGACAGGACTTTGTTAAAGGCCGCGAAGGCTTACGAAATAGAGATTGATAGAGCTGTTAAGATGATGTCTAGCCTGCTTGAGCCAATGATAATTTTAATAATAGGGCTTGTTGTGGGTTTTATTGTTATTGCGATGCTTTTACCAGTATTCCAGGTATCACTGACAGTGCAGTAAAGATTGCGTGGATTTTCAAAGTGTGGCATGGCAAAGCAAGCTTTGCCGCTACATAGAGCCGTAGCCGCAGAGCTTGCTCTGCCTAATTTTGGAGGAATATAGTATGAATAAAAAAAGAGGGTTTACGCTGATCGAACTCATGCTTGTTGTAATCATAATAGGTGTGTTAGTTTCTATGGTTGCGCCCAGGCTTGTAGGGCGTTCAGAAGAAGCAAGGGTATCCGCGGCCAAGGCCGATATACATGCCAATATTTCCGTGGCGCTTGACTTATTTGAACTCGATAATGGAAAATACCCGACTACAGAAGAAGGGTTAGAGGCCCTAAGGGTCAAGCCTGATTCAGCTATAAACTGGAAAGGCCCATATCTTAAAAGGGAACCACAGGATCCCTGGGGAAATCCGTATGTATACAGCTGTCCCGGAGAGCATAACCCCCCTGATTATGACCTTTATTCTTATGGGTCTGATGGCAGAGAAGGCGGCGGAGATGATGTCGTTAATTGGAAGGAAGGGGAGTAACAAAGGATTTCTTTTGCTGGAAGCGATGGTTAGTATTGCAATCCTCTCGATAGGCCTTGTAGTGATATTGAGTTCGTTTACGAGGTCTATAAGGGCAAAAGAGCTTTCAGAGGATTATTTTAAAGCCGGTTTGCTTCTTGAAGAAAAGATTTTTGAATTAAGCACTGCGCCAGATATAGAAGAAGGGGTATCAGAAGGCGTATTTAGTGATTTTGGAAACAGATTCTCCTGGAGCCTGATTGTCGCAAGATTAGAAGGAGAAGGCCTTAAAGAGATAAGCTTGGAAGTTTCATGGGCAAAGGGAAATAAAATACAGTATATACCTATGGTTACATATATATACGTACCTGCGGCGCCTGCAGCATGAGACGCGTTGGGTTTACTCTTATAGAACTCTTAATAAGTATCGCCATATTTACAATTGTTATCATTACAGTTTATAGTGTTTTTTACATGGGAATAAAGACGTGGCAGAGAGGCAAGGATAAAGGCTCCATTCAGGAGGTCAGATTAGCTTTTTTAAAGATAGAAAAGGACTTGAAGGGGGCATATTTTTTTTCTAATAAGCCATTTAGAGGCGCATCTAGTGAGATGGAGTTTCCGTTAAGCATTCCAGTTTCAGATAAAGAGGGGGAAGGTATTTATATCGTTACTTATAGCGTTACAGAAGAAGAGTCTACTGGGCTTAGCAGGCTTACAAGAAAAGAAAAAGTCTATAGCGAAGATACGGAAAAAGGTGAGGAAAAAAGCAGGGAATTATTATCTTCTAAGAGGTCGATAAGATTTGAATACGCAAACGGCGCCTCTCAGGATTTTGAATGGCAGGAAAATTGGGAAGGCAATATCCCTTTTGGCATAAGGGTATCTGTAGAGATGAAAGATATGGATGAGATTTACAACAAGGTAATTTTTCTCAAGCAAGGGGAGCTTTAAAGATTTCTCATGATGATAAAAGAAAAAGGCAGTATCTTAATATTTACTTTATGGGTCCTGATAATTCTGGCAGTACTCAGCGTAATGCTTTCCCGCCGCGCCTCGACTGATATAAAGCTGGCCAAATACGAGTCCGATAACATAAAGGCCACGTACTTATGCAGGGCAGGCGTCATGAAGATGCTGGCGGAGCTCGCTAAGGGCCAGAATGATAATGATTATGACAGCCTGAATGAGGATTGGAATAGAGGTGAGGATAACCCTAAAGAGCTCAGGATTGCCGGCGGTACAATATATTATGGCGCTTCTGATGAGATGGGGAGGTTAAATTTAAACGGCGTTGGCTTGACAAAAGAAAATCTCATCAACCTGGGGATAGATGATGAAACTATCAGCGGGAACATTGTAAAGTATGGGAAAGATAAGAAATTTGAATTTATGGAAGAATTGTTTTTGGTGGATGGCATGACGCGCGAATATTATCTACAGATAAAAGATTTTGTTACGATTTACAGGGAAAATGATTACAGGGTAAATATAAATACCGCGGATGAAGAAGTGCTCAATGCGGTTTTAGGGGACGAGGGTTTAGTTACAGAGGTACTAGATTACAGGAAAGGGCCTGACGGAGACTTTAAAAATATTGGCGAAATCAGTACTATCGACGGATTGAATCCGCATTCGGCTTTATTTACCGTAAGCTCTATTTTTTTTCGCATATGGGCAAAGACATCTTTTTCAGAAGGCAAGACTATTGTTAAAAGCGTAGAGGCGGTAGTGGATAGATCATCGGGAAAGATCTATCATTGGAAGGAATTTTAAAAATAACGCATAAGAGATAAATGAATAACATGATAATAATCCCCAGGCATTTGGCTATCGTAAGGTTCGTGGATATTCCGTCCATTGTTGATGACGAGATAGAGAAAATGGTGGAGTTTCAGGCCGTAAAAGAGGTGCCTTATCCAAAAGAGGACATGATTTTTAGTTACAGAAACCTGGGCTCTTATAAAGATGGATTTTCTTCCATAATGCTTGTTATTGCCAAAAGACATACGATTGATGAGGTACTGCGGGAAAAAGATTTTGATATAGAGGCCATAAGACTGCATAGTGAATTATTATATCTATTTTTATTAAAAAAAGGGGTGATAAGCGCGGAGAGCGTTGATTTAGTTATACATATTGGCAAGGATGATTCAGAAATAATGATCTTGGACAGGAATCAGCCCAAATTTTCAAGAGGGTTTAAAAATAGCGATAGATTTTTAGAAGAAGTTACCCATTCTGTTTTGGCCTATAAGAAAGATAAAAATAATCCGGAGATAGATAGGGTTATTGTGGCGTATCCTTCAATAGTAGATCTCGAGGATATCAAGCCGCATATAACAGAACACTTCAGGATCCCTGTTAGTTTTTACGAATATAGCGAAGATTTAACCACACTAGGCCTAACAGCCCAAATCGATCTCATGCCAGGAGAGTTTAGTGACAAAAAAATAAAACTGCAGAAAAAAAGGCAGAAATTGGTGACTTATTCTCTTATAGGATTTGTCATTATTTTATTTTTTGTATCAGTTTCTTTTAAGATCGATAAAAAAAGGAAACTCTTAGGGATGTTTTCTTCGAGGGCAGCCCAGATGCAGTCTAAGACAGAGAGATTAGATACGCTTATCAAAAAGACAACACTTGCCAAAAAACACCTAAAAGACGGCGGTATTATTATTGAAATTTTACAGCGCTCATATAACCTGATACCAGCTGATATATCGCTTTCAGGATTGAGTTACGACGGGGGGAATGTTATTTCTTATAAGGGTTCTTCGAAAGATATGTCTAACGTATTTTCTTTTGTTAAAAAACTGGAGGATTCGGGGTATTTCCAGACCGCGGAAGTTAAATATGCCAGCAAGAAGAGGGTAAAAGAAGAGGAAGTCACTGACTTTGATATTCAGTGCAGGATAGGCAAAAATTTATGATCCGAGAGCTATCTAAACGAGAGAGATATTTATTTGTTTCAGTAGCTGTAATCGTTATATTGGCTATAGGCTGCAATTTTGTATTTGACCCTATTTTAAAAAAGCAGCGCATCATAAGTAATGAGATAATTATAAAAAAGACTAAGCTCAGGAAAAGCCTGAAATTGTTAGAAACCCAAGATGTAATTGTTAATGAATACAATACCTACGCGGCAGCCATTACAAATATATCCAAAATACTGAGTTACATAGAAAAGGAGGCCTTGTCGTTCGGAATAAAGACAGCTAATATAAAGCCCAGGCCAGCAGCTCAAAAAGAACTTTACAAAGAGTATGTCATTGAGCTTCAGATAGAAGGAGAACTTTCAAATATAAATAAATTTATATCACAACTCATCAAATCCCCGTTATTTACTACTGTAAAGAAACTAGATCTTAGAAGAGCAGGTGAAACCACCCCATATTTCAAAGGCACCATAATCCTATCCAAGTTCATAATCTAACATCTTAACTTGACGATTCTTACATTGTAAGTTTTGTCAAGTTAAGCGAAGGCACAATGTAGGTGACCCTTAAGGGTCACCTACTACATTGTGGATAAGTTGAAGTTACAGTTTATTCAGACATGGCTGTTCTTGACATTACCTCAATCGTAGGATATACTTACTCTCTATATATAGAGAGTAGACCATAACTATCTATCTAGATAGTAGTAGTAGGGGACGTTTAAACGTCCCCTACGATTGTGGATAGCCATATGAAAGAAGTATATTTAATAAAGGATTTGGCGAGTTTAAGCGGCCATACTATTCATACTGTAAAATATTATCTTAATCTCGGGCTTATAAAGGAGGCAGGGAGAAGCCCTGAGACAAATTTTAGATATTTTGATAATATGACAGTTGAGAGATTGCAGAAGATACGGGCATTGCGTAAAGAAAATAAATCATTGGCCGAGATAAAGGATATATTGACAGAATAAACCTGGTCTTTGAAGAAAAATTTCTATGCCATACTACAAGGTTCTCAACCTCAATAAAGAGCCGTTTTCGACAAGCCCGGACCCCTATTTTCTCTATCCATCTATGCCTCATAGACAGGCCCTCCAGAGATTGGAGATCGCAGTTAGATTAAAAAGGGGCCTGAGCCTTATTTTAGGAGATGTCGGCACTGGCAAGACTACTCTTGCGAGGGCGCTTATACAGACGTTGAATCAAGAGCCTGGATTTATTTCTCACATGATATTTGATCCTGCTTATGATTCAGAATTTCAATTTGTTACAAATCTGGCAAAGGTTTTTGGCTTAAAGCCATATTTTAGGTCTGTCCTGGATTATAAAGAGGCGATAGAGAAATTTTTATTTAAAAAATGTGTTGAAGAAGAAAATACAATAGTCCTTGTCATAGATGAGGCGCAGAAGCTGAGCTCTTTCTGTCTTGAGATATTAAGGACCCTTTTAAATTACGAGACCAATGAATATAAACTTCTTCAACTTGTAATGATAAGTCAGATGGAACTTTTGCCGCGGCTTAAAAGAATCAGGAATTTTTCAGATAGGATCAGCTTAAAGTATATAATCAACCCATTGGATATAAGCGAAACGAAAAACATGATTGAATTTAGATTAAGACAGGCTGGGTACAATTTTGAAAAAGCGCTTTTTAGCGAGAATGCGATAAATCTGATCTATCAATATACGCAGGGATATCCGCGCAGGATCGCGAATTTATGCCACTCTGCCCTGGAAGAACTCGTAATGACAGAGAGGAGTTCCGTGGAAGAGGATATGATAATGGAAATATTGGAGCGCGATAGGAAGGTAGGGTTAAATGGCTGAGTTAACCCCGGAAGGCAAGCTCTTAGATCTCATAAAACAGGCCCAGGGGAATAAAAATTTAAAGAAAGAGCTTAAGATATTTACAAATGTAAATATTATACTGATTGGCCTGATAGCGGTGATCTTAGCGGTTTTTTTGATAGATATAGTTACATCTGATTATAATATCCCGGAATTAAGAGTTGATTTTTTGGAACAAGAAGGCAGGATATTACCGAAACCAGTTGAATTTTCTGATGATGTTGAAGATGTAAATATCGTGCCGGAAAAAAAACCTTCAGTTTCCAAAGAGGATGTATTAAAAAATTTAAATTTGCTGGGCATAGTTGCCGGAGACGATAACCAGGCCATCATAGAAGATTTAGAGTCGAAGAAGACACATTTTCTTTACACAGGGGATAATCTTGGAGAATATAAGGTTTTGGATATAAAGGACAATAAGGTGCTATTAGAGTATAAAGGAGAAAAGATAGAACTGAGGATGTAAGTCCGGACGAAAGGATAACAGCAAAGTAACTTTAGGAGGAATCGTGATGAAAAAGATCATTATCTATATAGCCCTATTTTCAATCTCCCTATTTTTAATCATGCCGTTTGTTTTTTCACAGACTTATGAGGATCAGCCGGAGTTGATTTCCCTTGATATAAAAGGCATGGATATACACGATGTCCTTAAGATCTTATCTCAAAAGAGCGGTTTGAACATAGTTAGTGACAGCGACGTAAAAGGCACAGTGGTTATTTATATAAAGGACGTGTCTGCCATGGATGCGTTGGATATAGTAGTCACGACAAATGGTTTGGCTTATGAAGAGGACGGCACCCTTATAAGGGTCATGACTGACAGGCAATATGAAAAATTGCACGGAGAAAGATTTTCCGATAGGACCAAGACAGAGATCGTTAAGCTCAATTACGCCAATGCCTCCGAGGTTAGTAAGGCCCTGATAAAGATGAAGACAAATATAGGTAATATTATTGCGGACGATTCTTCTAATACAATAGTCTTGATGGATAGCCCGGCGAATATTGAGAAGATGAAAAAGGCCATTGCGGGAATGGACGTACTTTTAACAACAGAAGTATTTTCGCTGGATTACGCAAAGGCTGAAGAGATAAAGGATAAGCTGTCAGAAATGCTTTCCAAGGGCATAGGAAGCATAAAATTCGACGAAAGGACAAATAAGGTAGTAGTAAGCGATACTCCAAAAAAGATAGAGGATATTAAAAAGGTTATAGAGGCATTTGATGAAAAGACGCGCGAAGTGGTTATAGACGCGAATATTATAGAAGTTACGCTTTCAGATGCAAATAGCCTTGGTATTAATTGGAATGCTGTGGCAAAGGCTGGAGATATAAGATTTGAGGGAACCCTAAACTTGAGCGCAACCGCCGGTATAGAAGGTACGTTGAATCAGCTAAAATTTAGTACAGGAGGAGATCATGAAGAAATATTGAATTTATTAAAAACTTATGGCAGGACAGATGTCTTATCCCGTCCTAGGATTACAGCTATTGATAAACAGGAAGCAAAAATTCTAGTAGGATCAAAAGAAGTGTATGTTACATCCACGAATACAACTACAGACGGAGGCACAGTTACTGTATCAGATAATGTGCAATTTGTAGATGTGGGAGTAAGTCTAACCGTGACTCCTTACATCAATAAAATGGGTTTTGTCCTATTAAAAATAAAACCAGAGGTCAGCAGTACTTCAACCCCGGTAGAATTATTAAACGCAGACGGCACAGTAAGGTCCAGAATTCCTACTGTTCAGACATCACAAGCAGAGACAACCGTATTGGTTAAAGACAATACTACGCTTATAATAGGCGGATTGATGAAGGATAAAATGATTGATGACAGGCAAAAAGTACCTTTTTTAGGCGATATTCCTCTATTGGGAAAATTATTTTCCGCGACAGGAAAGAGTAAAATAAAAACAGAAATAGTAGTATTTCTTACCCCGCATATTATTGAGGGAGATGAGACCACAGAAGAAGCGCAAAAATATATAATTGACTGGGATAGAAAAATAAAAAAAATGAATATAGAAACGCCAAAGGAAGATAGGATTGAATTATCAGATGCGGCGCCTGAGAAAGAAAAACAGCCAAAACAAAAATTTAAGCCTGTTTTTGAGAGCAAGAGAAATAAAGAAACAAAATCTCTGTCGCCTGATGAGGAATACTATTTTATAGTAACAGATGAAGTTAATAATATAGCTAAGCGTCAGGATGTTTCAGGGCTTAAAGGTGAGGTAGGGCTTAAACTCGCGCTTGATAAGAAGGGTTTTATTACAAAAGAGCCTGTGGCATTAACTAAATCTGACCCCAAGCTTGTCAAGGCAGCTATAAATGCGGTTAAGAGGGCAATGCCGTTTCCGCCATTGCCAAAGGCGCTGAGCAAAGATACGGCAGAATTTCATATAGTAGTAGAATATGAATAAACCTAATTTGAAAGCTATTCCGAGGAATTTTCTTGACGAAGACAAAATATTGAATATAATTTAACCAATATGCCTTCTATAAATAAAATATTTATATTAGCTGTATCCTTTCTGGTATTTAGTACCCAGGCTATGGCTGAAGAACCAAGAAGCAAAAGCTCTGATAAGGTCGGAACAGTTGAAGAACAGGGCGGATCGTGGTATGCCATAGCAAAAACAGGCCTTGGGAAGAAAAAATTATATACCAAAGGTGATATTTTTTGTTCTGATGTTGATATAACCCATTGCCTGCGAGTGCGGGATATAAACAAAGATTCTCTGGTTTTAGAGGATACTGGATCAAAAAAAGTTTTTACAGTAAAACCCGGCAATAGGATTCCGCTGGAAGGCACTGATATAATTTTCGAAAAGTCAGTCGCGGTTGATGTTGTTGAATATAGATACAACGATACGTCTGGCGCGAACAGGGGTTTAGTAGAAGATTTTACAGTCAAAGAGTTAGAACGGAAGAAGGTTGTCGTAGAAAAGGATTACGATAAAGATTTTCTACCTAAGGATATTACTGAGGAAGAAAAGGAATTGTTTGGAATGCCTATGTCCCGTAATGAAAATCCGGAAAAAATAAAAGCCAGCCTTTTCGAACAGATAAAAATAGAAAAGATAGGAAAAGATTCATGGGCAGTTGATACGGAAAAAGTAGATATGGCATTAGGCAATATAGGTAAAGCGCTTTTTTCAGCTATCAAAGGCGTGGAGCCGCGTTACCGTTTTGGGAAAGGCCCAAGTTTAAAATTTAATTCTGAATTAGGGGATGTAATTGTAAGTAAAGAGGGTTTCCTTGTTCAGAATCTGGCTGTTGGCAATATTTTGGAACGCGCGGGCATACAACGGGGAGATTTAATCAAGAGCATCAATGGCCAGCCGGTTAATAGTTTATACGGTATATACAAGGCGTATACGAGTGTTAAATCTGACAAGAATATGAAAATAACCACTCTAGAGATTATCAGAGATGGAAAAACCAAGATATTAACGTATAAGGTGCGATAGGGAGGAGAATATGGATTATTTATTGACAGAAGAACAGATAATGATCCGCGATTTAGCAAGACAGATTGCCAGGGAGAAGATCAGGCCTGTAGCCGCGGAATATGACGTGGAAGGAAAATTCCCATGGGATATTGTGAAGGTATTGGCTGACAGCGACCTTTGCGGTATTTATATTGAGGAAAAATATGGAGGCACAGGCGGCGGCGTAATGGAGCTTGTCTTGGCCACAGAGGAATTATCCAAGGCATGCGGCGGGATTTCCCTTGCCTTGGCGGCGACTGCCTTGGGTACATTTCCTATAATTTTATTCGGCACAGAGGAGCAGAAACGAAAATATCTTCCTAGTATAGCAAAGGGCAAAAAACTCGCCGCCTTTGCGCTTACAGAAGCCGGAGCAGGCAGCGACGCCGCGGCTATAGCGACTACGGCAGAGAAAAAGGGAGATTGTTATATATTGAATGGGACAAAGCAATGGATTACGAATGGCGGCGAGGCAGAGGTTTATACAGTTATTGCATCTATTGACAGGTCAAAAGGCGCGCGCGGCGCGGCGGCATTTATAGTTGAAAAAGGCACTCCTGGTTTTGAGTTCGGCAAAAAGGAAGATAAGATGGGAATACGCGCGTCAGCCACGAGAGAGCTTGTTTTTACAGATTGTAAGATCCCTAAAGAAAATCTGCTGGGTAAACCAGGGATGGGTTTTATTGTTGCGATGAAGACATTTGACCAGTCAAGGCCTGGAGTGGCGGCGCAGGCATTAGGAATTGCGCAGGGCGCCATGGATTTGACCATTGAATATATAAAAGAAAGAAAGCAGTTCGGTAAAAGTATCTCCTCTTTTCAGGGAGTGCAGTTTATGCTGGCTGATATGGCCACTGAAATAGAGGCGGCCAGGGCGTTGATATATGCTGCTGCCCGTATGATAGACAGCGGCGCAAAAAAGGTCTCCAAGGATTCAGCCATAGTAAAGGTCTTTGCCTCAGATATGGCTATGAAGGTTACAACCGATTGTGTACAGTTATTTGGCGGGTATGGGTATCTGAGGGATTACCCGATTGAGAAGTATATGCGCGATGCGAAGATTACACAGATATACGAAGGCACCAATCAGATACAGCGCAGCGTAATAGCCTTAAACCTGATTAAAGAAAGCGCCGCATAGCTTAATCCGCCTTAGACGTAGGGCAGGTTTAAACCTGCCCTACGTCTTAACTTGACAAAAGTTACAATGTAACTTTTGTCAAGTTAAGCAAGGGTTAATAGAGGGTGTCATGAATATTATAGTATGCATAAAACAGGTTCCGGATACGACTGATGTCAGGATAGACCCGGAAACTAATACGCTTGTGAGGGCCGGTGTAGCCTGTATTATAAATCCTTTCGATATGTATGCGATTGAAGAAGGCATACGACTTAAAGAGAAATTTGGCGGCAAGGTCACTGTCATCACTATGGGGCCGCCACAGGCAGACGAAGCACTTCGCGAAGCCATATCTCTCGGGTTGGATGACGCGATTCTTATATCGGACAGGGCTTTTGCGGGCAGTGATACATGGGCTACGAGTTACACGTTATCCAAGGCCCTGCGTAAAATCGGCGAGTATGATCTTATTATTTGCGGTAAACAAGCCATAGACGGAGATACCGCCCAGGTTGGTCCTGGCATATCAGCGCATTTGGAGATCCCGCAGATAACATATGTGAAGAAGATAGAGGAATTGAGCTTGCATAGCGCAGGGGGCATAGCGCATAGCGTGATTCGCGCGGAGAGGATGACAGAAGAAGGTTTTGAGATAATAGAGTCGCCCCTGCCATGTCTTATTACTGTTGTAAAAGAAATCAATGAGCCGAGATTACCTTCTTTGAAAGGCAAGATGAGGGCCAAGAAGGCTGAAATAAAAAAATGGGAGGCAAAAGATCTGGATGTGGACCCGGCTTTAATAGGCTTGAACGGTTCGCCTACAAAGGTTGTAAAGATATTTACGCCTCCGCCGAGAAAAGGCGGTCAGATACTGCAGGGAGATGCAAAGGAAGTCGCCAATAAACTGGCAGAACTCCTGAAAAACGACATAGTCTGAGTAGGATGTGCAGCGCCTTATGCTGCCTAACTTGATATAGTAGGAAAACAGAAATGTCCATAAAGGTTATAAATGAAAAATGTACAGGTTGCAGGCTCTGTGTTAAGGCTTGTCCTTTTTCCGCGATTGACGTTAAAAATAAAAAGGCGATAATCGACCTTGATAAATGCACGCTATGCGGTGCCTGCATAGAGGCGTGTAAATTCGATGCGATTGTCCTGACCAAGATAAGTCCGTCCGAAATAGATTTCCCTAAAAAAATAGAAGAGCATAAGGACGTTTGGATTTTCTGTGAACAGAAAAATGGTATAGTACAGAGCGTCGCGTATGAACTATTAGGTAAAGGCAGGGAGCTTGCTGATACACTTGGGGTTGACCTGTGCGGAGTTTTACTGGGCGAGAACATAAAGGAAGAGGCGCAGAAGGTCATCTACCGGGGGGGCAACAAGGTCTACCTCGTTGATTCGCCAAAACTCAAACATTACCAGGACGAGCCATACTCAAAGACATTGATAAAATTAATAAAGGAATATAAGCCGGAGATAGTACTTTGTGGAGCGACATCCATAGGCAGGTCGCTTATATCGCGAGTCGCAATAGGCATCCATGCGGGGCTTACTGCGGATTGCACAGGACTTGATATAGACAAAGAAAAGAGGCTTCTCCTTCAGACAAGGCCCGCGTTCGGTGGCAATATAATGGCAACCATTATCTGCCCGAATCACAGGCCTCAAATGGCCACCGTGCGTCACAAGGTAATGAAAGAGGCAGAGGTGAATAACCACCATAAGGGTAAGATCGTAGATGTGAGTTATGATGGCGATACTTATGAATCCCGGACAAAACTGCTGGATATCGTCGAGGAGATAGAGGAGACAGTGAATCTTGCAGAGGCGGATATAATTGTCTCGGGGGGCAGAGGCCTGCGGAACTCCGAGAATTTTAAATTGGTCGAAGACCTGGCAAAGGTCTTAGGCGGTGCTGTTGGCTCATCCAGGGCCGCTGTGGATTCCGGTTGGAGGACCTATTCGCACCAGGTCGGTCAGACAGGGAAGACTGTATGCCCTAAGATTTATATAGCGTGCGGAATTTCAGGACAGATACAGCATCTCGTTGGTATGCAGTCTTCAGAAGTGATCGTGGCTATAAATAAAGACCCACACGCGCCTATTTTTAATGTGGCTACTTACGGCATAATAGGGGATCTATTTGAGATATTGCCGGAATTGACAAAGAAATTTAAAGAGATATTGAAGCTATAAGCTTTAAGCTGTAAGCTATAAGATAAAGCATGGCATATCTCTTGAAGAAACTAAATATCATTTACTTTTAAGTTTAGATTTAAAAT
>JBDRBM010000022.1:0-13031 GCA_043822665.1 Candidatus Omnitrophota bacterium | reverse complement strand
CCTTACAGTGGTAATGAAAAAGGCAGGGTGGAGCGCCCTATAAGGGATATCCGAAGCTTCCTATATGCCGAGGACTTTAAAGATATGGATGAGTTGAACCACAAATATCACGCCTATCTAAATAAACGAAATAACCGCCCTCACCGCTCTACGGGAAAAGCTCCTCAAGAGCTCCTTGGGGAAGAAAATCTTCTTAAACTTCCTCTAAAATCCTATCCTCCAACAAAGGTTATTCCCGGAGTAGGCATATCCAAGCAGGCTCTTGTTGAATGCGAGAGTAATAGATATTCTGTACCCTCTGTATGGGCACAAAAATCCTGTGAGATTATTGCATGGCCGGAAAAGATCGAGATATGGGCGCAGGGCGGAAGGATAGCAATTCATAAACGCTCTTTTGATAAAAGAAAACTTATCCAAAATCCTTTACATGCTGAAATGCTTTTTAATAAAACATCTCCTCAATTTAAAATAAAGCGCATCTATCAGCTTATACAATCCATGGATCCTGCATTAAAAGTATTCCTGCTCAATCAGGAAGATGAGGCTAAAGGCACAGAATGCGCCTATCATTTATTTAAACTCTTAAAGAGCCATTCTAAGTGCATGCTTATATCCTGCGTGAGGGAACTGAATAATATGAAGTGTTTTAAGCTGAAGGCTCTATTGAGCCTTTTAAAGCTGCCTCAACCAAAAGAAAACGAACGTATCTGGCCAAAGGATACGAATCTTTTAAACCTTAACTATGAAGAAAGGAGTTTAGACGATTATGATGAGCTTAGCTGAACTATGGAAAGATTTAAAATTCGCCTCTGATTATAATAACCTTATGCCTTCTCAAAGACAGATTCTCGAACCTATTCTTTATGAGGAGTTCCAGGCTCGTGAGGTAAGGCGTATAGCTTATTTAATGAAAAGAAGCGGCTTAAAACGTATTAAACGCATTGAGGATTTTGACTGGACTTTTAATCCTAAAATACCTCGGGATAAGATTATGAGGTTTTTTGAATCTAGTGACTGGGTTAAGGACGCGGAAAACATTGTCTTTATAGGGCCTGCGGGCGTGGGCAAGTCGCATCTCGCGGATAGCTTATGCTATAATATGATCTCGCAGCTTGGCATCCCCACTACCCGCATTACCTGCTTTGATTTGGTGGAAAAGCTCAAGAAAGGCCGCAATAAATATAATCTCCTCAATTATTATGCCAGTGTAAAGGTCCTGTGTCTGGACGAATTAGGATACGTCTTCCCCAGTCAGGATCAAGCCAATGATATCTTTCAGATTATCTCCAAACGCAGTGAAATCCTGCCAACGATTATTACTACTAATCTTGTGCCTTCCGGGTGGAGCAGGATATTTGAAGCTTCGACTGCTACGGCTATCCTTGACAGGTTAAGTTTTAAGGGGACCTTTATTACTTGTGAAGGGAGGTCTTATCGAAGAAAACGGTAGATATATATCTTTATGACCATGGTAAACCCCGCACCACGGTTTTACTGTGGTGCGGGGTAAATCAAACCGGCCTCTATCTAAAAGGCTTTATACGGATACGTCTGCCCTGTTAATGGCGCCACCATTATTGTTTTTGGCCCGTCTTTGAGTATTGCCTACATATACTATCAAGTTAAGCAAGGAGTCTTTGTATATCAGGGGGGAGTTTTGCGGAAAACTCTATGGGTTTGTTTTTGGTGGGGTGGATAAACGCGATTGATTTCGCGTGCAGGGCCTGTCTTGACAAACCGTTGATAACCGGCCCATTGTACAGGGTATCACCTAAAACCGGGTGGCCAATATGTGATAAATGAATACGAATCTGGTGAGTCCGGCCTGTCTTTGGCGTCACTTCAAGGACAGTAAAATTTTTATTCTTGTCTCTTTTGACAACACGATAATACGTGACCGCCTCTTTGCCTTCTTCTTCATCAACTCTCATCTTTATCCGATTCTTTTTGTCTTTGGCAAGCTGGGCTTTAATCACTCCTTCATCTAGATCTATTATTCCTCTCACAATAGCTATATATTTTTTGATAACTGTCCTGTTCTTTAACTGTTTCGAGAGTTTACGAAGCGCAATGCCATTTTTTGCAATTACTATAACACCGGATGTATCCTTGTCCAATCGGTGCACTATACCAGGCCTCATTATTCGTTGTTCGTCGTTCGTCGCTCGTGGTTCGTTAAACTTGGTTAGAAAACCAGGGTAATCTAAGAGCGCGTTTACCAGTGTCCCTGAGTAATTGCCGCACGCGGGATGAACCACCATGCCAGCAGGTTTATTTACGATCAAAATATCATCATCTTCGTAGATAATATCCAGGGGAAGCTTTTCAGCCTTTGGAGTTTTGCTATCATGTTCAATCAGGCTTTCTCTTTGGAGTTTTTCCAGGTCTATCTCTATCTTATCATCCGAGCTTACCTTATGGCCTGGTTTAACAATATTCCCGTTCAAGAGCACTTCGCCCTTATCTATCATCCTCTGAATCATAGCCCTGGAAATCTCCAGTTCAGGCCTCAAAGCGGCCATATTCTTGGTCGCCACGTTGTCTACTCTCTTCCCGCTATCTTCTAATTTAACTTCCAACATAAACATAATTCTTCTCTCTCCCTAACTTGACGATTCTTACAATGTAACTTTCGTCAAGTTAAGCTATATTATAGCTGTAATCAGATGGGCAAGCAATCTAATATGTTGGCGTATTAGAAATTTAATGGCTGGTTTGTTCCTGATAAAATTTGCAATAGGCGGGCTGAATTTATAATAGAGTTTAATGAATTGTTGTCCAGCGTTAGATCGCAATAAATGCTTGTCTCTAAATTCACATAATATCTTTACCTCTTCGCACATGGGTGTGCCAAAGGATGCAGTAGCGATAAAACAGCTGCCTCCTCCGCCGCTACTTCCTCCGCCCCCTCCTCCGCTGTCACTACTGGATTCATTATCGCTGTCTCTCTCAGGGTTTTGAGGAGAAGTTACATCCCCGCCTTTTACTTCAATACCTGCTATACCAAACAGGCTGAAATGATTGGTCTTTACAGTAACCAAATTCTCTTTAGGAAAAATCAGGGTGTCTGAAAGTATCTTCCACTCTAAGGCGTCCTCATTAAACCAATATGCGTCCAGGGTCAACTCAGCAATATCTTTACCATCTACAAATCCATCCTCATCCTCATCAAGATACGGAATTGATATAGTTATTTCCTTCTCAAAGACATCTCTACGTTTTTCAAACTTATATTCCCTGTATTCTCCGACAGGGGCAATATTTCCTTTTTCTTCAATGGTGATTTCATTAAAGATCTCGCTTTCTTCTATCTTTTCAATATTGACCACATCGTCCTCATCCAAAATCCCGGCTGGCAGAATAAGACAAGTTCGGTCTGAAAGCTCTACCGTATTCACCTTGTCCTTAGACACATTTTTTTTCTCTTTCAACTTTGAACCACCTGAAATAAATGAACTCCTGTTGTCTTCCTTCCCCTTTGTAATGTAAATTGTCTGGCAGCATGTCCTGATAACATTACCCCTGTCCCTTAGTTTAACTTTTGCGGCATAGACTCCCGCATTGTAATATGTAAACTCTGCCTCTGGTGAAAGGGTTACTAAATCACAAATAGCGTCGCCATCAAAATCCCAAAAATAACTTAAATCTTTCGTGTCGAATTCTCCTTCAAGAAAAAATCGTACCGTGAAAGGCGCTTTTCCTTTTCTGGACTCAACTAGTAAATTTCCGCCCTCAATATCCTCAGCGCTAAATACCCCGAATCTTATTTCTTTCTTTACCTCTCTGGATATATTTTTATCATCGGTGACCCGCAATATAGGCATATACAGGCCTGGCCTGTGGTAGGTATAACTAACCTCGGGAGAGATTGTCGAGGTGAAATCAAAAATCCCGTCGCCTTCAAAATCCCATTGATATTTCTGAATCTCATTCTCAGCATCCAGAGACGCGTCAAAATCTATTTCTATCGGGGCATTTCCTGAATTAACTGAAACAATTGGTTCGGCGCTCAAGGCTAACGGATCAAGCATCTCTATTGTAACTATTTCTGAATCGCTCAGCCCGTCACAATTCGTAACTTTAAACTCAGCTTTGTATATACCCGGATTACCATAGGTCTTAACTATCTCTCCGGACTCTGTGGAACCAGCATCATATACCCCATCGCCATTAAAATCCCACTCATACCTGCAAATATCCGCAGTAGAAACGACTCTGCCCAAAAAATGAACCTTGCGCGGAACAATCCCTTTTAATGGGGCTGCTTCCATATGAACCCTTGGCGCATCAGGATTCCTTTCTACATTAATAGAAACGGTGTAGACATCTGTATGGCCATCTTTATCCGTCACCCGCAAGCGAGCCGGAAATTCACCCTCGAGCGTATATACAAAGACCGCGGCGCCTGACTCAGCGGAATTAAAATCGTATACGCCTTTTCCGTCAAAATCCCATTCGTATGTGACTATCTTTTTATTGTCTATAGTCTCTGCGCTAAAAGTAACCTCGAGCGGCGCTCTGCCGCTTGTCGGAACGGCAAGCGGCTCCGGCAGCATGATCACGGGTTCATTAACGGTTATCTTTATAATCTCAGATACAGCATCTTTCCCATCTGTTACCAAGAATGTAATAAGATATTCGCCGACCCGGCCAAGACCCGGAGTCCAAACAAACCTCTCCTCTTCAAAGCCTGCGCCCTCAGGCAATCCTTGCGCGGAATACTCAAGAAAATCTCCGTCAATATCCATAGCCTCTATATTAAATTCTAACTTCTGACCGGCAATAACATATTTTTCCCCTATTGTAAATAAAACCGGCGGGTGATTAGGCCTTGGTTCAGAGACAGTAAAGCTTTCCCCTGCCGACTCAATAACATTGCCCTTGTATAACATATTGACATACGCGACGTGCCTGCCAGGTCCGCACTTTTTAATAATAAAACTATATTCCTGATAGCCATCTAAATCAATATATTCTATATTTAAGGATTTTCCGTCTAAGAAGAGCTTCAGATTTGTGCTAAAAGGAACGCTTGAAAAACAGCGCGCTGTGAGTTTTATTTCCTCACCCTCCACATATTCTTTTTTATTTGAGCATAGCTCGAGCCTGATTTCTTCTCCAACGTCAAAAAATATCGAACCCTGGACAACCGTTGATTCGTCATAAATAAATTTATAGATAATACGATAGAGGCCTTGCTGTTTTAAATCAGGGGTAAATTTCCTATTCAATATATTCATCCCTTTGTTTAAATCTATATCCTCATCAATTACCCTGCTGGCGCCTGCATCAGGAGATATTAAATCCGCTGTCAGTCTCACAGAAAACGCGTCTTCTGAAACAATCCTCCATTCAAGCAGTATCATGTCTCCGTCCATATATTTTTCTTTGCCGCACACCGCCTTTATTACCTTTATGGAAAGATCAGGCCTCTCTTTTTCATCAAGCTCAAAAGAACCTAAATAAAGCGCTTTTCCTGAAGAAAAATATACACCATAATAGATCTTATCCTGACCGGTTGTGTCCTCGATATTAAAGCGTAGTTCTTCTCTCTCCTCTAAAACAAAACCCCTTATTTCCTTAAAGTTTCCGCACGATACTTCCAAGGAAAGGCTAACATCGTCTATCGAGCCCCTGTTTATTGTATTGACCTTAAAAATATTATCCTGATACGTAGTTTCGACCATTATATCTACGCCCAGCACATTGAAACTTATAACGTGTTTCTCTCCGTTAAATATATATTCCGCCTCATATATTCCTTCTTTTAAATCCTCGGGCACAAAAAACTTAAATTGTATGTCTTTCTCAGAGCCTGAGTCCAGAAACTCTGAACGGCTTTCATCAAATATATCCAAAAATTTAAATTGGACTTCGCACCGGCCTCCGGCATTGCCGTGGTTTACCGCCCTAAATCTGAAACATGCCTTTGCGCCGGCGCTGAATACAAGGCCTTCGTCCTGATACGAAAATTCTACATCTGGCAACAAAGGCTGTTCCAACAGCATATCTTCATCTCCCACATAGAACCTTTCTACAGCCTGTGAATTTATTGGCGGATCCAAAGAATAGAGGGCTGCCTGTAAATAGAATTTTCCTATTTCGCCGATGGCCGGCGCTTCCACATTGATTGTCTTTTTATTGGTTATATTGGAAATTTCTATATTCTGATGAAAAAGCTCTGGATTATTCGATATATATTCATCGTCGGGAATAAACATCGCGTATAATCTGTAGCGCATAATTGAGCTCTCGCTATTGTACCTATCCTGCACCTGTAAAAAATAATTCGAAGGTTCCTCTACATTAAACTCCATCATTAAATCCTCGCCTTCAAAGCCGGCGGTAGAATCAATCCAATTAGATGTCGTCTCTTTGTAGAGCTTGATATAGGGCCTTATGTTTGGGGCTATGTCTCTCAGTGAAACAACGACTCGCCCTGAATCAGGTATAGAGAGCCTGTAGAAATCACCATCCCCTTTTACCGCTATTGTCGCGTAATGGCTTCTGGTCAACCCGACCAAGACAGCATCCTCTTTTGTATTGTTGGGTTCGTATTCATCAAGGGTGTCAATAAAATAAGCTGTGAAAGAATAAGGCTCCATGGAGGAAAAACTGGAATACCAGTCTTTTATCAAAAGATAATACCGGCCTGGTTCGCCTATCTCCGCTTCCAAGGCAATCTTTTCTCCTGAAGAACCAGCCTTTTGGGCCACGAGTTTTTGTTTTGAATTAAATATCTTCAAAGAAGGCCTTAGGCCTTCAGGGACACCCTGCATCTTTAAATATAGACTACCTTTTTCTTCAATATTAAACATAAAATAGTCTTCGTCTCCTTTCGGAAACATAGTGCAGGATATTCTCTGTCTAAAATTAACACCCTTCGCGTTATTAAAATCATTGTCGGGCTCATGCTGGTCTATGCCGGAAATAAGCTTGATATCAAGGATATATTCTTCTACGGATGAAAAGCTATTATATCTGTCTTTTAATTGTACGTAATAAGTCCCGGCAGACTTAAGTTCCAATAAATATTCGAGTCCTTCGCCTGAAAAACCCGCCGTAGAGCCCAGCCATCTTCCGGCTGAATCATAGATTATAATATGCGGCCTCAGGCCTTCCTCTGTATTTTTTAGGGAAATACTCAAAAGAGACGCTGTATCCAGCGTGAACTTAAAATAATCTTCGTCTCCTGTATCATTAATCCTTCCATGTATACTCGCGCCTGAACCTATTTCAGCAGCGGCTGCAAAATCATTATTAGGCTCAACTTCCTGAAGTTCGTTTAAGGAAGCGTTCTCGTTAATAATATCTTTTTCTGTGTTGTCAAAAGAACCTTCTTCGGTTGTAACTAGGATCTCATTGTCGCCCTCTTGAATCTCTATGGCCTTTAAAAGGCCTTCTGGCTGGACCGACAACAAATATATCCCGACAGGGACATGCCTGTATTCAAATTCCCCGCCACATGAAGTCACAGTCCTTCTAATACACGCGTCAGAACCAGCTGCGCTGACTGGCTCCAGGCTCAATTTAGAGCCTATTGAACCCATCAGGACTCCGAAAAGCCTGCCGTATCTCGTAGTATTTAAAATTAGGTCCAGACTATTAGCTCCCGCGATTATGTTAACTTCCTCTGTAATCCTGTCGTAACCATTGGCGCTAATATTTAGAAAGTGCCTGCCTTTTTTAAGCCTTTTTAACTCATACCTGCCTTCGGAATTGGTGTAAATATTGTTAACCAGCGCGCCTTTTATAGCTACACCATCTCGATCCTTTATTGTGCCTTTGAGACAGGTTGTATCAACATCAGGCAGTATTTGTATATCCAGCTTGGCAGAATTTATCTTCTCGCTTTTATTGCTGATCAACACCTCTGCCGAAATCTGTTCGCCTGCCGCATAGACAAGTTTTTCCATGTTTATCGTCAATAAGTCAGAATACCCGCCTGATACAACGTCATCTTCTATATAGACTAAAGGCCCTGGTATGTCTATAGTTGCGCTTGAAGACCCAACAAGCCTGGACCCTGAAAATACGTCCAGTTTTAGCCTATACATGTCTCTTTGCGCATCCTCCGGAACCTTGAAGATCTCCTGCCATGAGTAGATATCCCCTCCAGCCAAGGCAATCATCTTTGCGCTATGATATAATTCGTTTTCAGATTCAGAATCAGTAATATTTAAAATACACAAAAGATCGAGATTGGCCTTTGAGCTGTTAGTTATGCCGGAATCTATTAAAACCTCTTCTCCAGGCGTATATTGCATTCTGCCGGCAGTCACGCTTGTCTCCACGACTGGCTCAAAGACCTTTATCCCTCTTTCTGCCCGTCCTAAAAACCGATTGTCTTCGGAATAAAAATTCGCCGTAAAAATATCTGTCAGGCGCACGCTAACTATCTTATCAAAAGTGATTATCTCATTTGCGGGAATAATAAATGTTTCGGTAAAATCTATGTCGTGATGGTTCAGCCTTGCTTTGCATTTTACTATCTGGTCTCGGGGGGTATTATTTCTTAGATGAATAGTAAATACGGCATTTACATCTGAAATATAACTTTCCCTATCTGTTGTTATATCAAAGTTAAAATCCGGGTTGGCAATCGAGCCTTCCGGGGGTTGTAAAAAACAAAAATAAAAACCTTCTGTTTCCGGCTGTATTATCTCATTATCGGCATTGTATAGGATATAATCCACGGTGTAGATTCCAGGTTCATCCAGCACTATTGTGGTCTCGTAAATCGGTAAGGCGGAAAGCCTTTTCTCAAGCACAACCCCATCCTGTGTTTTTAAAATAAATTCTATCCTGCCAAAGTCCTTTTGCACATCAATAGCCCTTTCAAAACGGCCTTCTTTTTTGTAGACAGGTAAGTCTTGGCCTGTCTTAGCCCACCTGATAAGATCTTGTATAAGTTTAATCTCGGATGAGCTCGTCTGTCCATTCGCATAACCCCAGCCTGAATAAAGAGAACTCACAATCACCCTGCCTTCGCCATAGTTATAAATCAGCATGGCTGGCATGAGATTTTTTGTTCTCCTTAAAAGCACAGTTGTGGAGTCAGGGTAATCTGTAAAATATCCATCAAGTTTAACGTCTGGATACAGTTCTTTTTGCGATGAAAATATCTGATGGAAATTTTCTATATATGCCGCTCTTGAATGACACGATGCATCTTCCTGCCAGCCGTATCCTCCTACCTCGCTTCCAGGCAGAGCGTTAAAATCATAGCCATACTGTTGTGAAAAACATACAACACTGCCGCCATTTCTTACGAATTCTGAGAGTTTTTTTCTGAATATAGCTGAATGCGAAAGGCCTGACAGCCCTCCTGAAGGGATGATTAATACTTTTTGCTCGTTGAGAATAGACGGGTTGAATGTATGGTCTATGATGCGGACAGGTTCACCGACCTTTTCTATGACGAGCTTTGTAAGTTCATTGTAATAGCCATTGGCGAGCATTGCGATATCAGGGCAATCCAGATATTCCTGTGATGCACAGGGGAATGAATCGTGTAAAACCCTGTTTTTCTCATCTAGCAAATCTTGCCATTTAACAATAACTTCTTCCTCGGATATACCTGCATCTATTTCCTCTTGTGCCTTTTCAAAAAGTACAAGTGCTTCCCAGTATTTCAATAAATTTTCCTTGTTTTTTCTGGCGCCTATTCTAAGATAGAGGTCAAAAAGCTCTTTGGGACTTATATCTATACTGCTGGCAAAACTTACAACATCAAATGTATCATCAGGGTGGTCAATCCCAGGTCCTGACAGAAAAGAAAGAAGATTTTTTTTCTTGTAGGGTTTAAAACGTACGAAGAACTTGCTGGCCTCATTGTTTGCCAATTTGTCAAGCAAGGCCGATATTACTAATTCGCTTTCACAGAAACCAAAATGGTCAAGACCTATGAAATACTCATAGCCGATATCTTCTCTTTCTTCGATAACAGGGCTCCAGTCCCCTACTACCCAATCTTCATCTCCGATTGCAATGTAGGTCTTTATGCGAAGGTCTGGACCAAGGCCCTGTATGCCTTTCAAAAAAATACTCTCTGGCATGAGTTCCTTTCGCAGGTTCTCGGATTCCATCCTTCCCCCAGGAATCCAGACCTTATTATCTAAAAATTCAAGGGCATATTCATAGGCAGTCATGCTCTGGGTAAAAACCGAGGGGATGATCTGGATTGCTTCCTTTATATTGGCCACTAAACTTGTGGAACCATTGTTGGGCGGAGCAAGTTCTATTACTGTATCTATATTGTTTCTGTAGGGAACCATGCCGACTGAACGAGAATAGGCCGTTACGGCAAGGGCCCCTGTGGAATGTGTTATGACGTCTGCCTTTTCATAATTGCGGTCAGGGAGGTTTTTATTCAGATAATCTATGCCATATATCAATGCGGTTCCAACATCGTCGCCAAGGTCTCTTGCGCCATACCCCCATGAATCTCCAGGAACAGGTGTATCCACTATATGGTCACCATCTGTATCTACTGGATTCCCCCGCATGTCTACTACTATTACGTCGTAGCCATTTTGCGTTAGTTTTTCAACATAATTATTCTCTTCATTCTGCCAAGCCAATCCATCTGAGTTAAAACCATGAACTAATAATACTGGTTTTTCTCTACTGGTATCTTTGTGACTTTCATAAAAATATACATTTATTTTTGCGCCTTTAGTGCTATCAACAGTAACAAACTTCTCTATATCAGTATCGGCAAATAGCATATTTGCGGAAAATAATAGAGACAATATGACTATTAAAGAAAAAAATAGCTTCATATCGATATACGGCTGGATATATTGTTCGAGCGAGCGAAGCGAGTCGAGAACTATTGAATCAATTTTTTAGGGTTGGTATCTCCATCATCCAAAACCCAGAGGGTTTTATCTTTTAGGAAAATTTTCTTTTTATGCTTCTCTGATGTGTCAAATATTACAGCTCTATTTATTGAATCAAATGGCTTCCTTCTTACAATCTCGTCTTTATCTGCCTTTATTCTCTTATCGGTCCCGTCCGGATTTATTGTCCACTGCTTTACATTCACAGCATGAACCCCCCACATATCATGCTTAATCAATCTCTGAACAAATGCAATCTTACCATCCCTTGTCCATTTAGGATCACGCATATCTATCGTATAAAAATTCCTCCACTTTCTTTTTTGAAAAAATCTTGCAATGTGGTTTGACGGGGAATGATCTTTAAAGGTGAGCTTTTTAAGGTTAATGCCATCTATGTCTACTACCCAAATATCACTATTTCCTATCGGCGTTATTGCGCTGAATGCAATTTTATTCTCATCTGGAGAAAGTTCGAAATCCGTGATTTTTACAATCTGATGGCCTGCGTCTACTGTTTTAGGACCGTGGGAGCAGCCTGCTATTAAAGCGCACATTATAGCGAGTCCTAATCTTTTCATCGCAGCATAATCCTTTAACTTTACATTCCGATAATACTTGTATGTAAAGTTAAAGTTTGGTCTTGTCCTTATTCTTATTATATTTTTTATCTAACGTCTTTAATAAGGCAGAATATAATTCCAGGTTATCAGGACTGCTTTCATTGACAATATTTATTAATTTTTTGCGCTTATAGTCTAAGGAGACAACCGTTGCTTCGTCCATTAAAAGTTCATTGACATGGATACCTAAGGCATCGGAAATTTTGCAAATAACATATAAGGTGGGAAATTTTTTGCCGCTTTCTATCCTGCTAATATAAGTAGGGTGCATATCAGCTTCTTCAGCAAGCCTTTCCTGTGTCCATCCCTTAGAAGCGCGGAATGTCCTGACTCTACTAGGCAGAATAATTCTTATTTTTTCTAAATTCATAGATATTTCCTTTATTATAGGGGTGGTGTATTAAGAAATGAATAGACTAATAGTCATATAATCATGCCTGTCAGTCATGTTCCCCCTATGTTTAACTTGACAAAACTTGTATTCAGAATCGTCAAGTTAACGCCCTTCGGGCGGACTTTGTAGGGGTCGGATTCATCCGACCCACATCAACGGGCGCCATAAATGACGCCCCTACAACGACTTAAAAAGGAATTTCCTATACTATCAAGTTAGTTTATGAATTATTAAATCTTTTACCGCTTTGTCTAATTTCTTTAGTTCAAATATTTTGAGTAAGTCTTCGCTTTTGCCGATCAACGGGACCATCTCTTCTTCTAGTTTTTGTGTTAGGCGTTTACCGGATATGGACTCGGCTTCTAAGCCGTAAAGAGTCTGTTTGTCCCTCTTAAATTCTTCTAGATACTCTTGGTTTTTGTAGTTTCTTTTGTGGACTTCTTTTAGCCAGGCTTTGTTTTTGGCTTGCATGGATTCTGTCTCAGGGATCCGATATCTGGCTAACTTAACTTCGTCAGGAGTTAGCATATCTGGCGTTATTAGATCAAATACTCTGGTATTAGGCATTCCATAAAATTTTAGGTTGTCCATAAATGCGTCTCTGATGATCCAACCGCTGGGATCATAATCAACTATACTGAATAGATAAAAGGACCTTTGAAGGTTAACTCCTGTCTTTTTTAATGTATCAACAAAATACTCTGAATTTAGTACTGATGGTTGGCCGCCTAAGGCAAGGATGGAGACATTGTATTTGTCGGAAATATCGGATAGAAAGGCCTGATGGCCGAGTTTCTCTGAGAATAAAATGATATTGGCATTGGCTCCTACTTTTCTATGGGCCTGGTTATCGTCGCGGAAGCCGATGTCTTTATATTCCATTACTTTTATTTCTTTGACCATATAGACGATGTTGTCTATGAGCTGAGCGTATTGATCTGTCTCTTGGGCCAAAGCTCCTGCTCGGGAAAGGGTTGGTTTGATGTACATATACCAGAATGTTCTAAGAAGTTCTTTTAATGGTGGCTTGTCCCCTGCTGTAATTCGTTCTCTGGTCTGCCAGACAATGTTGCGCATAAGTCTGGCTACGTTGACAGGATATTCGTCTGCACCTTCGCTAAAGTTTTTTATGAGCCATTCTTTGGGCTGGTCGTGGATGAGCTCGTCGTA
>JBDRBM010000021.1:0-10705 GCA_043822665.1 Candidatus Omnitrophota bacterium | reverse complement strand
GACTTTCCAGGGATCAAGGATAGGATATGCGAAAAGGACGGAAAGGTGCGCAGGTTTATAAATATCTATGTCAACGAAGAAGATATCAGGTTTTTACAGCGGGACGCCACCTCTCTTAAAGACGGAGACGAGATTTCTATTATACCTGCAATCGCTGGCGGTCAGGATATTGCCGGAGGTGCGTCGTGAATTTGACAGATGCGCAGATCGAGCGTTATTCAAGACAATTGATTTTGCCAAATGTAGGCGGTAAAGGCCAGGAAAGACTTTTAAAAGCAAGGGTGCTGGTTATTGGCGCTGGTGGCCTGGGTTCTCCTGCATTGCTGTATCTTGCGTCAGCCGGCGTGGGAAAGATCGGCATTGTGGATTCTGACAAGGTCGAGGTAAACAATCTCCAGAGGCAGATAGTACATTCCACAGATACTGTAGGGAACCCAAAAGTGAATTCTGCAAAACAAAGATTAAACGCTATAAATCCCGAGATAGAAATAGTCCCTTATGATTTAAGAATAACATCCAAGAATATATTAGATATCATAAAGGATTATGATATTGTAGTGGATGGTTCTGATAATTTTCCTACGAGATTTCTTGTAAATGACGCCTGTGTTTTAGCTAAGAAGCCTCTTTCGCACGGCGGTATATTCAGATTTGACGGCCAGGCAATAACTATCTTGCCCGGTGAGAGCGCGTGCTACAGGTGCCTGTTTCCTGAACCGCCGCCGCCAGGCCTTGTTCCGAGCTGTCAGGAGGCGGGCATCCTGGGCGTGGTTGCCGGCATTATCGGCACTATTCAGGCAAGCGAGGTATTGAAATATATACTGGGGGCTGGGGATCTTTTGACAGGAAGATTATTGGTGTTTAACGCGCTGGATTCAAGCTTCAGGCAGGTCAATGTCCCCAAGGATCCAGATTGTCCAGTATGCGGAAAAAACCCGAGCGTTACAAAGCTTATAGACTATGAGTTATTTTGCAGTTTAAAGAAAAAGGAGGGATGATCTATGTCAAAACTCATTGTACATCTAATATATCCACAGAAATTAATCAAAGAGCCTGTAATCTACACCATGGCTAAAAAATATGATGTGATTCCAAATATCCGAAGGGCCAAGGTCACAGAGGAAATAGGCGAGATGACACTGGAACTCAACGGTACAAAGGAAAACCTCGAGGCCGGCAGAAAATATTTGGAAAAATCAGGAGTCAAAGTCGAGCCAGTCGTAGGAGATATTGTTGAATAAGAGAAAATTGTTGTTAGGTTGTTTTATTTTTTTAGCGACAATCTCTTTTGTCGGTTGCAACCGCATGGAAAGCCTGGAGAAGATAGATCTAAGCGATACGGTAGAGTCAGAAGAGATAAAATCCCTTCAAAGGCCTGAGATTAATATATGCGTAGGCTCTATGATTACGCCAGAAGAAGGCTACGCCTATTACAAGAGACTACTGGATTATATCGGGCAGAAACTGGACCTTAAAATAAATTTTGTTGAAAAAAGGACTTATGCAGAGGTAAATACATCTTTGAAGAAAGGCAATATTGATGTGGCATTTGTCTGCGGCGGGCCGTATGTAATGGGTCATGACGAGTTTGGCCTCCAACTTCTAGCTGCCCCGGTGGTAAATGGCAAGCCATTGTATTACTCTTATGTTATTGTCGGGAAGGGGAGCGGGGTCGAAGATCTTTATGGATTAAGAGGAAAGAGTTTTGCCTTTGTAGACCCGATATCTAACACAGGCAAATTGATCCCGACCTATATGCTGCATGAATTAGGAGAGACCCCGCAGAGTCTTTTCAGGGAATATTCATATACCTATGGCCATGATAGATCCATCAAGGCCGTGGCGCAGGGTATAGTTGACGGAGCAGCTGTTGACAGTCTTATATGGGACTATATGGATAAAAATGGCAGCATCTATACCCAAAAGACAAGTATAATCAAGGTTTCCGAGCCCTATAGTATTCCTCCGGTAGTGGTGCGGCCAGGGCTGGATGAGGGTCTAAAAACAAAAATAAAAGATATTCTATTGAATATGTATAATAACGAAGAGGGAAAAGAGATACTTAAGGGCATGTTCATTGATAGATTCATCGAGATAGACGATTCCAGCTATGATACAATAAGACACGTCAGGGAGAGTGTTATAAAGAGAGATTCTGATTAATGAAGAGCATGCGGTCGAAACTTATTTTCTGGGTCACGGTATTGTTTATATTTATAGGCCTGTTTATATATCTGCCTCTTTCGATCATACTGCCTGAGAAAATTATGTCCCAGGTCATTAAAAGAGATGTGGATATTGCGAAATTCCTCTCCAATGAAACGAAGAGTCTTTTGCTACTCGACGACAAAATTGCACTTTCAATACTCCTGCATGATAATCTGGATAGATTAGAGGATGTGCAGTATTTATTTGTTCGCGGTCCTGAGGAAAAAATAATATCCCACACATTTAGTAAAGGATTTCCAAAAGGACTTTTGTCATTTAATCCAGGCTCATATCCGCATAGCGTGAAAGGGTTTTTAAGCAATAACAAGCGTCTTTACGACATAGCTATACCGATATCAGAAGGAGAGCTGGGAACCCTTCATATGGGCATTTCTTTAGAGTCTGGCAAAAAGGATATCGCGGAGATTGCAAAGGTAAATTATTATGTAGCGATTGTTATTCTTATAGGTCTAGGCATAGGTATCGTTGTATTTTTAATCATAGGGATTTTATTTTCAAACCAGATTATAAGATTAAAAAACTTCGCTTCCAGGATCGGAGGCGGGGATTTAGAGGCAAAGATCGATATAAAATCAAAGGACGAGATAGGGGTATTGACAACGGCATTTAATGAAATGGTCGGGCATTTAAAAGAGAACATACAGGAAATCAAAAGGCTAAATACAGTGGAAGAACGTAACAGGATTGCCCTTGACCTGCACGATGGTTGCGCGCAGGACCTGGCCAATATTATAAAAAGGATCGAGCTCAGCGAGAGACTTTATAAGATCGACCCTACGAAGGCTATCGAGGAGCTGACGTTATTAAGAGAAAGCACAAAGGGTCTTTTAAACAGGACGCGGCAGGTGATATTTGATCTTAAATCACCGGCAGAAAACGACTTTGTCTTGCGGGATAAATTGGCCCCGTTTATAAAAGAATATGAGAGGTCAAGCAATATAGTTGTTAAATTAGACCTAACCCATTCTATGAATAATATCCTGCCTATAAAGGCAAGGGAGATATTTTATATAATAAGAGAGGCCTTTAACAATATAGCAAAGCATAGTCTTGCGAAAAGCGTAACATTGAAAATGGATGCAGCCAGCACCAATAGACTGATAATAAATATCAAAGATGACGGTAATGGTTTTGATATCAAAGAGATAGAATCCACAGCCATAGGCCAAAGAAAATGTGGTTTAATGAGCATGCGTGAGAGGGCAATTTCTTTGGGCGGCACAGTTAATATAGATACGCTGCCTGGTCAGGGGACTGAGATTTCTGTAGATATTCCATTGTGAGGAAAAGACTATTATAGAAAGGATTAAGATGTCAGATGCTATAAGGGTATTTCTATGTGATGACCATACCTTGTTTCGACAGGGCATAAGAAAGTTATTAGAATTAGAAGGAGATATCAATGTAGTAGGTGAGGCGGATAATGGCGAGAGCGCGCTCGACATGTTAAAAAAGACAGGGCCTGATGTGATACTCATGGATATCGGCATGCCCCGGATGGACGGCGTAACCGCCACTTGTGAAATCAAAAATAAATTTCCGCATATCAAAATAATCATGCTCACTGTCTATGAGGACGAGCCGCATATCTTTGAGGCGATCAAGGCAGGCGCAATGGGGTATCTATTGAAAGATGTTTCAATAGAGGAAGTCCTTGAGGCCATACGCAGAGTCTACAAAGGCGAGGCATTGATTCAGCCTGCCGTAGCCACTAAGGTTTTGAAAGAGTTTGCCATGATGGATAAAAGATTTATAAAAGAAGGCGATAAATTTTATAATGACCTGACAGAGAGAGAAAAGGATATCTTGCGCCTGATCGCGCTGGGAGGCACCAATAAAGAGATAGCTAAAAAACTCGGGATCGTAGAAAAGACAGTCAAAAACCACATCTCCAATATTTTTCAAACCCTCCACGTCAATAACCGCACCAAGGCCGCACTGTACGCCCTTAATAAAAAATTATAAATCATGCCTTAAGATGTAAATAGGACTAAAGACCTAGAGAGATATAGGTCTTTTTATTTTGGCTAAATGGGACTTTTGCCTCTTGTTGATATTTCTCATAATATATATAATAAACCTAATATTTATATTAAATTTTAAGGAGAGCAGTGCTCGCGTGAAATGGTTTATCTCGCATGATACAATACGTTCGCCTTTTCAGCTGACACTTGAGAAAGACTGCGGCGAGAAGGTCAGCCACTGTTATCAGTGCGGCAAGTGCTCTGCGGGCTGTCCAATTTCCTTCCAGATGGATTTTCTCCCCAATCAGATTATACGAATGACTCAGCTTGGCATGGAACAACAGGTTCTCTCCAGCCGTACCATATGGCTTTGCGCATCATGCCTTACCTGTACTGTCAGATGTCCCCGCGAGATTGATATAGCAGAGATAATGGATTATCTAAGGCGGCAGGCGTATAAAAAAGGCATTATCCCTTTAGAAGAAACCGAGATACCTCTTTTTAATAAGATCTTCTTGAGGAACATCGAGCTATTTGGAAGGCTTTACGAGATGGGCCTGATAGGAATGTTTAATCTTTTGAGCGGGGAATTTTTTAAAGACGTGTTTTTGGCGCCAAAGATGTTTCTTAAGCAAAAGATCAGTGTTTTTCCCCCGAGAATTAAGAACATAAAAGAGACAAGAACTATTTTTATAAGATCAGGTAAAATAGGCAGGGCGCACAGGGACAGGCTCCTGCATCCTAGGCTTTTATTTTTAAATCTATCCAGAAAGATCATCGGAAAGATAGCGAGATCGAAATGAAATACGCGTATTTTCCAGGATGTTCGCTTCATTCAACCGCAAAAGAGTATGACCTGTCCACTAAAGAAGTAGCCAGGGCCTTAGGTATTGAGCTTATAGAAATCCCTGATTGGATATGCTGCGGGGCTACGCCTGCGCATATAACAATGCATCTTTTATCATTGGCCCTGCCCGTAAAGAATCTTCTTAAAGCAAAGAGCATGGATTCATATGAAGTAGTTACTTGCTGCGCCGCATGTTTTAGCCGTCTTAAAATAGCCAATCACTTTATGCAAAATGACCTGGAGCATAGAAAAAATGTGGAGCAGATAGTAGGCGAGCCATATAAGGGCGAGGTCAAGGTGAGACATTTTTTAGATGTGCTTATAAATGTATTTGGCCTGAAAAATCTGACCGAAAGGATTGTAAATAGATTAAGCGGCCTAAAAGTAGCTTGTTACTATGGATGCCTTTTGACCAGGCCTCCAGAAGTTACCGAGCTCGATGATCTTGAAGAGCCGCATCTTATGGATGATTTAATGGCTGTGCTTGGTGTTGAATCTGTAAAGTGGCCCTATAAGACAGAATGTTGCGGCGCGAGTTTCTCGCTTACAAAAACAGACATAGTGCTTAAATTATCCGGGGACATACTGCAGATGGCCCATGATGAAGGCGCCCAGGCGATAGTAGTGGCTTGTCCTTTGTGCCAGTCAAACCTGGATCTGAGACAGGATGCGATAGAGAAAAAATACAAAAAGAAATTTAATATGCCGATCTTTTATTTTACACAACTCGCGGGGCTTGCTTTAGGCATTGAGCCAAAAAAATTAGGGCTCGATAAACACATTGTCAACCCTCTTCCATTGCTGAAGGAGAGAAAGGCCTTGGTTAAATAAATAGCTATGAGAATAGGAGTATTTGTCTGTCATTGCGGCACGAATATTGCCGGGACTGTTGATGTAGAGCGTGTTGCGCAAGCTGCCTCGACTTTTCCAAAGGTCAAGCACTCCACTTCGTATAAATACATGTGTTCTGCTCCGGGCCAGAACCTGGTAAAGGATGCTATCAGGGAACACAAATTAGACAGGATTGTCATAGCCTCCTGTAGCCCCAGCCTTCATGAAAAGACTTTCAGGAAATGCGTGGAAGATGCGGGGGTAAATCCATATTTAGTAGAAATGGCCAACATCAGGGAGCATTGTTCATGGGTCCATAAGGATATGGAAAGAGCCACCCGGAAGGCCATGGAGCTGGTAAAACTCGCTGTTTGTAAAGTTTCGCGTAACAGGCCGTTAGAAAAAACCTTCATCCCGATAGAAAAAAGAGTCTTGATTATTGGCGGAGGCATTTCAGGGATACAGTCAGCGATAGATATCGCGTTTGCGAATTATCCGGTTGTCATTGTCGAAAGAGAGCCGTCTATGGGCGGCAGGATGGCGCGTTTCGATAAGACCTTCCCGACGCTTGACTGCGCCGCGTGCATCCTGACTCCAAAGATGGTAACTGTCTCACAGAGCGAAAATGTTACTTTATATACCTATTCTGAAATAGAAGAGGTCACGGGCTTCGTAGGAAATTTTACTGTAAAGATAAGAAAAAAGGCGCGGTCAGTCGATATTAATAAATGCACTGGCTGCGGCGCCTGTTACAATAAGTGTCCTGTTAAGGTCCCTTCGGAATTTGACATGGGTCTTGGTAAGAGGAAAGCCATATATGTCCCATTCCCGCAAGCTGTTCCTAATGTGCCCGTGATAGACCGCGAGAATTGTTTATATTTCAGGACAAAGAAATGCGGGCTTTGCAAGAAGGCCTGTTCGCCCGGCGCAATAGACTATGACATAAAAGATGAGATTATAGAGGAGAAATTCGGGGCAATCATTGTGGCAAGCGGTTTTACCCAGTTCGATCATTCGGTCTATGGCGAGTACGGCTATGGCAAATATAAAGATGTTATTACAGGCCTGCATTTTGAGCGTATGATTAATTCCTCTGGCCCGACAGGCGGCAAGGTCATCAGGCCTTCGGATGGGAAAGAGCCGCGTGATGTTGTTTTTATCCAGTGTATTGGCTCAAGGGATGAGCAAAAGGGCCTTTCTTATTGTTCAAGGCTCTGCTGTATGTATACAGCAAAACATGCCCTTCTTTTAAGGGAACATAATAAAGACGCTCAGGCTTATGTCTTTTACATAGATATAAGGGCAGCAGGAAAAAATTACGAGGAATTTGTAAAAAAGGTCCAGGACGAATATGGCGCTATGTATTTAAGAGGAAGGGTTTCGCGCATATTTGAGAAGGATGGAAAACTTATTGTCAGAGGAGCTGATACGTTAAGCGGCGCGCAGATCGAGATAAAGGCGGATCTCGTAGTCCTGGCAACAGGATTGATTGCGCAAAAGGACGCGCCGGCACTGGCGCAGATGCTGCACATCCCTTATGACCAGAATAACCTGTTTACTGAGGCCCATCCGAAGCTTGCGCCTGTTGAGACAATAACGAGCGGCATTTTCCTGACAGGCGCGTGTCAGGCGCCTAAGGATATACCTGATTCAGTGGCGACATCTTCTGCCGCATCTGTTAAGGCCCTGGGCTTGATGGTGCAGGATAAGTTAGCAAGGGAACCTTTGATTGCAAAGGTCAATACAGAGCTTTGCTCAGGATGTTTAGCCTGTCTAAAGGCATGTTCGTTTAGCGCAATAGAAGAGGACGAGTTCGAAGATAGAACTATCAGGAGAAAAAGAACAGTCGCAAAGGTACGTGAAGCTGTTTGCACGGGCTGCGGTAACTGCACAGCTGTATGCAGGATGAGTGCTATAGACTTAGAGGGATTTAGTAACGCTCAGATTATGGAAGAGGTAGAGGCGTTATGAAAGAGAACAGAGAACAGAGTACAGAGAACAGAAAAAATTGGGAGCCGAAGATAGTAGGCTTTCTCTGTAACTGGTGCAGTTATGCAGGAGCAGATCTGGCCGGGACATCCCGAATCGAATACCCGCCCAATATAAAGATTATAAGGCTTCCTTGTTCAGGCCGGGTTAATCCTTTATTTGTCTTAAAGTGTCTTACCAATGGCGCTGACGGAGTATTGATATCCGGCTGTCATATCGGTGATTGTCACTATTCAGATGGAAATTTTTACGCGCGCAGAAGATTTGCCGTCTTAAAGAAACTTTTGGAATATCTGGGTATAGACCCGAGGAGATTTCAGATGTCATGGGTATCTGCTTCTGAGGGCGATAAATGGGCAAGACTTATAACAGAATTAGTGGAAGAAATCAAGCAGGCAGGACCGAACAATAGTTTTAAAAATTAAATTTTGGAGTTACCGCTATGATTGAAAAAATAAAAATTGAAGCAAAAGAACTATTGAAAACAAAACAGGCGGGTCTAATCATTGGATATAAACGCGCCGCAGATGGAATCTCTGCCATGCCTGCTTTTATAGATAGAGAGGAATATGTAGATACTTTAATCTGGGATAGTTATTGCGTGTATAATCTGTCTAATTATTTGAAAGACTTTCCAGGTAAAAGAATCGCAATAGTCGCGAAGCCCTGCGATGCAAAATCGATAATAGTGCTTCTTCAGGAAAATCAGTTAAAGAGGCAGGATGTATTTATAATTGGCATTGAGTGTTCAGGCGTAGTTGACGAAAAAAGAAAAGGCGAGGATATAACTTTTGATGAAAGGTGCAGGGGGTGCAGGCCTGCAATACCGGTCATTTATGATTTTCTGATAAAAGAGGAAGAGAAAAAACAGGCCCCAAAGCTGAAAGAAGATCCTTATGAGGCTGTGCGCAAGTTAGAAACAAAATCTATCGAGGAAAGATTTAGATTCTGGCAGGAGGAATTTTCAAGGTGTATTCGCTGTTACGCATGCAGGCAGATTTGCCCCTTATGTTATTGCCCGAGATGTGTTGCTGACCAGGCCATGCCAGCCTGGTTTTCAAAGGCAAGTTCTCTGGAGGGTAATTTTAGCTGGAACGTGAACCGCGCAATGCACTTGGCCGGGAGATGTATTGACTGCGGAGAGTGCGAGAGGGCATGTCCTGTGGGGGTTCCTTTAAGAGATATAAATAAGAAGATAGAAAAGGATGTGAGGGGATTATTTAATTATGAAGCAGGAGTAGACGCTGAACAGAAATCTTTATTTAGCTCGTTTGACAAAAACGACCCAGAGGATTTTATCCGATGAGACGGTTAGTAAAAAAAGAGGACTTGGTTAAACTTATCGATTCGCTCTTGAAGGAGTTCGAGATTATTGCGCCAAAGGAGCTCTCTGGTAAAGGTATATTCTATCAGGTCCTGGAAGATAGTAAGGATTTATATCTGGGCCAGGATTTTGCAATAGAGCCGATAAAGAAATTCTTTTTAGAGCCGTCTTCCTGGATCCTAAGACATGCTAAGGACGATGTAAGCGTAGAAAGTTTTCTCCAGTCAGACAAAAAGAGAATAGTTATTGGCGCCCGGCCATGCGAGGCAAGGGGACTTACGCTATTAGATAAGCTATTTAATTCAGAATATAAAGATGATTTTTATATCAATAACCGCAACAGGACTATTGTCATAGGCCTTGCCTGCGCTAAACCGGATGAGAGCTGTTTTTGTACTTCAATGCAGGGCTCGCCAGTAGAAACCTCTGGGATGGATGCGTTGATTCTTGAAACAATAGATAGCAGAGTACAGAGTACAGAGTACAGATTTATACTAGAGATCATTACTGATAGAGGAGAAGATTTATTTGGCTCTATAGGAGAGGAATTTAAAGAAGACCTGAAATCACATAAAGAAAAGCTAAAAACCCTGGTCAAGAAAGAGATAAAGACCCCTGATAACATGGACAAGGTTTTTGAAAGCGATTACTGGGTCGAGGTTTCAAGGTCATGCATAAGCTGTGGCATATGCACGTTCCTGTGCCCTACGTGCCACTGTTTTGATTTGGTTGATGAAGAGCAAAAAAGACTTCGCTGCTACGATGGATGCAGCTGCCCGGATTTTACGCTTGAGGCATCAGGTGTGAATCCCAGGCCTACCAAGAAAGAACGCTACAGGCAAAGGGTGTATCACAAGTTCGATTATTTTAAGAAAAACTTTGGAGAAAACCTCTGTGTTGGCTGCGGAAGATGTATCAGGCACTGTCCGGTGAAGATCGATATAGCAGATATTGTGGATAAGATACCATGTTAAATTCGAAGCTCGAAATCCGAAATCCGAAATCCGAAATCCGAAACAAATCATAAATCCTAAATTCGAAATTCGGATTTATATTTATAGTTCTAACAAGGAGATTTATATTTGAAGAACATTTACTTGCCGCATTTGGCTGAAATAGTTGATATAAGAGATGAAACGCCGGATATAAAGACGTTCAAACTCAGGTTCAAGGATAAGGCAGTCGGGAAGGGTTTTACCTATAAGCCAGGCCAGTTTGTGGAGTTTTCTGTATTTGGCGAAGGCGAATCCCCATTTTGTCTCTCAAATTCGCCGACAAGAGATACTCCCTCGACTTCGCTCGGGACAGGAATAGAGTGCAGTGTAAAGAAGATGGGTAAGGTCACTCAGGCCCTGCATGAAATGGATATAGGCGATGAGGTAGGCATAAGGGGGCCTTACGGCAATGGTTTTCCCCTTGATGAATTAAAAGGCAAGAATCTTTTATTTGTTGCCGGCGGAATAGGACTAGCGCCCCTTCGGTCATTAATAAATTATTGTTTAGATAATCGAAAAGACTATA
>JBDRBM010000020.1:0-2574 GCA_043822665.1 Candidatus Omnitrophota bacterium | reverse complement strand
GGCTCGGTTTCTCCTTTTTCCAAAAACCCGTTATCAGCCGCTACCTTTTCCAGGCCATCAGGTGAACTGGCAGCAAATGGAGATACAACGAACGCCAATATCAAAGCAGCCGTAAGCCATAATAAGATTTCTTTTTTATGCATATTATACCTCCTCGTATAATATGTTTTTAGTGAATCTTTTTAGTAGCAGTGCTGTGGAGAATGTGGGTAACTCCGAAGGAGTTATACATCATTATCCACAGCGAATCTCAAATTGTTCTTTATATTTAAGAGAGACTCCTTTATCATATCCTCTAAGGGGTATGAAAGGGAAAAATCTTGCTTCTCCTTGTAGCTCCCGTGTATGCGGGAGGCTTCTATAAAAAGTGTGTTTCCCTTGGGGTTAAGGACTTGGATTCTTACCCGCAACCTGTCCAAGCGATTTAAGGGCGCCTGATTTTAAGCAGGTCAGGCCTTGTATCATCCCTAAAACGCTTAGTTCTAATACCGCGAGGCTGTTTGAGCCTTACATCCCTTAAGGGGCCTCTCTGTAATACCCCTTTCAAAAAGAAAGGAGCCTTTTATGTCAAAGACTTTATATGTGGGTATCGACGCCCACCAAAAAGAGAACTTCTGCTGCCTGTTGGATCAAGAAGGCAACAAAGTTATCAATACCTTCTCTGTCGCCAATAACATGGATGGCGCCAAAGAACTTGAAGAGAGAATCGACCTAGTTATGAAAGAACATTGTTTTACCGAGCTTAAGGCTGCCACTGAGGCCGCCTCATTCCTGGATTTACATATAGTCGACTACCTTGCCTCATCAAAGATTTTATCCAAATACTCAGCTTCAATATATCAATTCAATCCCAAGATAACATCCGGCTTCAAAAAAGTCTATCCGGATAAAGATAAGACGGATACTATCGATGCCTTCGTCGTAGCTGATAGGCTTCGATTTGGAAGGCTGCCGGAGCCATATGAGGACAGCCTGCCCTACTTCCCCTTGAAGCGCCTGACCAGATACCGCTGCCACCTTGTCTCGAATATATCAAGGGAGAAGAATTACTTCTTAACCCATCTATTTTTAAAATACTCTTCATTTTCCGATGTAAAGCCGTTTAGTAACGTTTTCGGCAAGGCCGGTATTGCCACTATAACCGAATTCTTCTCAAGTGATGAACTCGCCTCTATGAATATCGATAAACTGGTTGAGTTCTTAATCAAAGAAGGCAAGAACCGCTTCAGAGATCCCGAGGCCGTTGCCCAAAAAGTCAAACAGGTCGCAAGAGAGTCTTACAGGATAAGGCCAGCCTTGGCTAATTCCGTCAATCTCGTCCTGTCATCTACCATCGAGAATATCCGAGCGCTAACTTTAAGCCTGAAAGAGATCAATGAGGCAATCTCAAACGAATTTAAGGCGTTTCCTAATACCTTAGAATCTGTCAAGGGTTTAGGTCCTGTGTATTCGGCCGGTATCTTCGCCGAGATCGGCAACATCAAAAGGTTCTCTTCGCACGCAAAGCTTGCTAAATTCGCAGGACTTACCTGGCGCAAGACTGCATCGGGTAACTTCGCAGCCGAAGAGACCCGCATGACAAAGACCGGTAACGAATATTTAAGATATTACCTTATCGAGGCGGCCAACTCATTGAGGGTGCACAATGAGGAATACCGGCTCTATTACCAATCCAAATACAAGGAGGTGCCGAAACATCAGCATAAGCGCGCCCTCGCTTTAACAGCGAGGAAACTCGTAAGGCTGGTCTTTGCCCTGCTTACAAAGAATCGGCTTTATCAGGAAAAAGTAGAGTTTTCAAAGAACGATGTAAATTTTTAGCCCTTAGTTTGTGTTAGAATCGACGATCTTTGATCAGGCCATGTTTTAGCATGGCCGGTTATAAGAACAATTGTCTCTAACATATCGAAAAATTCTATTAATTTTTGTGTTGACATATTACCGCATCACTTATTATATATCAAGTCAGGCCTTGTTTTCAAAACAAAACTCAGGATCAAAACCGAAATTATCGCCTCCCCTATACCTATCAACATATGGACTAACACCATGGCGGGAAACGCGATCTTCAAAGGCGATGTTCCTGAAACAGCCAGTTCTATAGCGCATGCGCTGGATGCCAGCACAACTGAAGCCCATGCCGCAATAGCCGCTCCCATGAGAATGCCCTTATTGTCGCCTATTGCCTTTCTTATTAAACTATAAATTATATATCCGCCCATAGTGCCTATAAAAGACATATTTAATATATTTGCGCCGAGCGCTGTCAGGCCTCCATCCTGAAACACGAGGCACTGTACAGCTAAAACTACGGCAATAACAACTGCGCCCGCGTAAGGCCCCAGCAGCACTGCCGCGAGCACGCCCCCCAAGAGATGGCCTGAAGTACCTGTCACAACAGGAAAATTCAACATCTGTGCCGCAAAAATAAACGCGGCCATCACTCCCATTAACGGTACCATTTTATCTTTTAATGCTTCTGAGGCACGCCTAATACAATATCCGAGCCCTCCCACTGAAATAACCCAAGCAGGCACCCAAGTATTAGCCGCCAAAAACCCATCTGGTATATGC
>JBDRBM010000019.1:0-19274 GCA_043822665.1 Candidatus Omnitrophota bacterium | reverse complement strand
GGCGAGGACGCAGGCATCTGCGGCGGTGGGCGGCGGCACCGCCGCAGATGCCTGCCGAACTTCGTTGAGAAATTTTTTTTCTTATTTTAAGGAGTTAACTCCTTAAAATAGGTTCGAGCAAGGTTTAATAACTGCGACCATGTCGGACATTCGGGCGTTTTTTCGCAAAAAAGAGAATTTTTTGATTCAATTTTTAGGCGAGTTTTTCCTTCGTAACTCTTTTTAAACGCAGGAATTATGTCAAAGACCTTTTAAAATCTAAAGCGGTAGAATAGCGAAGGGCGCAGTTTTAATTTGGCTCACGGGGGCGGCGGAAATTCGACCCTCGCTTGGAATACTTTGTAGGGCCGAGGAGCCATTATTACCCCTCACCCTAACTCTTCCCGCCGCGGCGAGAGGGAATGTTCGAAATAGGTTCGAGCTGCGTTAAGTAGCCCCGGTCAATATTTGGTTTGGCTAGAGTGTCCGCAATATAAAAACAGTTACAATAAAAAAGTTTTGGCGCAAAAAGATATAAAAAATTATTTTTAAAAGGGGTATTTTTAGCTTATGCAAATAAAATTTTATATGTTAGAAAAAGAGTATTTAGGTGTTTTTGGCGAAAATAAGGCAAAGACATTTACAATAGACGAAGGGACCGCGGTCGCTGCTTATAAAAGGTGGTTTTTTGATTGTCTCAGCCGGCTGGGTAAAATTGTCTTAGTGAATGAAAAAATAGGCGAGAAAAAACTAAGAATGTTACTTGGAAGGCAGGATGCGATATTTGTATCGGTTAATCTTCTTCTTGGGAAAAAAATCCCCCATAGGTTTCTTTTCCTTTCTTTAGGCTCGTTTCTTCTGCCGCAAGATTTTTATGATTTCTTAAAAATCCTGCCTTCCGCGCAAGTTAACCTTGTCTCAACTAAATTTCAGCTGGGCCACCTAAACTCTTGTGTGGGTAGCTTAGCTCCTAAGATGGCTGTTTTTAGTAATAGAGTAAACACTGATTATTATACCATACCTGATAGAAAAGAGCGTTTGATCGCGCGTAAGAAACAAGGAATAAAGAACAGGCAGTTGCATATTGTTTACGCAGGCAGGTGGATTGCCACCAAGGGGATTTGTCAGTTGATTCGCGCATTGGATATCTGGCCTACGCATAATGTTGTTGTTACCCTGGCAGGTAATATTGAAGAGAAAAATAGACCGGTTTTTTCTTTTGCCAGCCATAAGACATTTTCAAATTTTCTTAATGAGGAGTTATTAAGGGATAAAAAGAGGCCCTGGCTTCACTTTCAGCAGGCCAAGGATAAGCAAGGGCTGAGAGACTTATTTTGGTCAGCGGATTTATTTGTAAATCTATCAATTCAGCCAGATGAGGATTTCGGACTTACGCCCCGCCAGGCAATGTCTTGTGGGGTGCCGGTTGTTACCACCAATTTTTGTGGGCTTCGGCCTTTGGCGGAAAGCATGCCATGGAAAGGAGTTGACACATATCCTACGCTTTTTGGTTCTCGGTTTAGCTTAAGGCAGTTCAGGATTCTATTAGAACAGGCAATTACTGAACGAAATTTGCAGCCAGCCGGACAAAATCGTAATTTTGTTATGCGAGAATGCAATCCTCAAGACTTAAAATCTAACTTAAAAAAGGCGATAGAATATTTAATGAATAAAAAACCCGAATTGCCTCTTGATATAGAAAATACCAGGCGCAAAATAAAAAAACAGTTATTTAGTATTACCGATAGCAGGCTTCTTAAATACTTTATAGAGTTAAGGAGAGAGCTGCCGAAAGGGGCTTATGTGTATGGAGATGGGCCTGATTGTTATCAATTTCCGATTATGCAGGGGTTATATTCCGTAATGAGCGCTAGGCCTAAAGTAGAGAAAAGTAGTAAATGGCGGGGTTTTTTCCGTATCGCGCTTTGGGATAATGAGCGCGCGATATTAGAGTTTGGGTTTCCCGGTCCTCGAGTGCGACGTTATCCAAAGAAATTATGGAGCAGTTTAACTAAGTGCAGCCATTATTCTGAACCCAATGAAATTGTAATTATCCCCTCTAATAAAGAACAAATTTCAATAGTACAGGAGCTGGTGGATTTGGGTTATCTTGTACCTGATGATTATTAACGGTTATTCTATAAAAGAGCATAAGCGTTATAAAATAGCACTTTAGTGGGAAACCACGAATAATTTACTTTACAATTTTTCTGATTTCCTTTATCGGTAATCCGTGGTAAAATCGATATCACTCTTGAGAGCTATCAATCTGGAAGAGAGCTGTGGCTGTATGATGAAAAACATTGATAAGTTTAATATGTTCATCCCTACGGTTGTGATGGGTATTCTCGCTATAGTGCTTTTGCCTGGCGGGCCGTATGTCAGTTTACCGCTCCTCTGCGCCGGGTTTATGCGTTCAGGAGCGAGTATCGGTACAATGGTGGCGTTCCTGTGACAGCCTGGTCATTGTGGGCTGTTAGCAGGCTGCCAATGGAGATAGGTATTGGGAACATTAAATAAAAGGAGCATTTATTATGGAAAATTTATTCAATGCCGCCGAGATCATGGATATGGGGATCGAAAAAGAGAAAAAAAGACGGGATTTTTACGGCCTTACAGCTGAGAAATTCAGCGATAAAGCCATGAAAGATCTTTTTGCGAAACTAAGGGACTGGGAAGAGACACACATAAAAAAGTTTACCGGGATAAAAAGCGGAATAAAGGAACAGGAGGCGACGGATTCTTATCCGGGGGAATTGAGCGAGTACATAAAGGCCCTGGTCGATGACAAGCTGTACAAGGAAGTTTCTCCCGCGTCATTCAGCAAAAATGTCAAAACGCCTCTCTCCGCGATACAATATGGCATAGGTTTTGAAAAAGATGCCATACTTTTTTTCATGGAAATGCTCCCTTTTATGGGAGCGAATAAAGGGGCTGTCCAGAAGCTCATAGACGAAGAAAAGCAGCACATCGTTTATCTTACAGAACTCAAAAGAAAATTAGAAGGGTGATGGCTTATAAAAGGGCGCATGTCTTTTATTCGGGCCGGGTCCAGGGTGTAGGTTTCAGATATACAGTGAGGAATATCGCGTCTGAGTATGGGCTTTCAGGCTGGGTAAAAAATCTAAGGGATGGCCGCGTTGAAGCAGTGTGCGAGGGCGAAGAAAAAGACATAAAGATTTTTCTTGATAGTATTGCCGTGGAATTCAGCCGTTACGCAACGGATATAGCGATAAACTGGGAAACGCCCACCAGGGAATTTAAAGGCTTTAGGATAACCTTTTAAAAAATGATCCGCCTATACAGATAAAAATGTAGTTGCAGCGCCTTGCGCTGCTTGATTTATGATGGATATAAAAAAACAGATTGAGAATCTGCGGGAGTTGATTGATCATCATGACCGCAGATATTATGTCGAGAATAAGCCAGAGATCCCTGACAGGGAATATGACCGCCTTATGGCCGAGCTGGAAAGGCTCGAAAAGGCCCACCCTGAACTTATCACACCTGATTCACCCACGCAGAGGGTGAGTGGTGAGGCGCTGGAAGGATTTAAGACAGTTGAACACATGGTGCCTATGCTGAGCATGGACAATACGTATTCTTCTGATGAGATACGTGAGTTCGACAAAAGGGTGAAGAAAAATCTGGAGCTCGATAAGCTCAATTACATCGTTGAGTTAAAGATAGACGGGGTGAGCATATCCCTCTTGTACGAGAAAGGAAAATTTGCCAGGGGAGCCACTCGGGGAGACGGCTTCAGGGGTGATGATGTCACTGTAAATTTAAAGACAATCAGGAGCCTGCCTTTAAAGTTGGGCCGCGTGAAAGACGCGAAAATCCCTGAGCGGTTTGAGGCAAGGGGCGAGGTGTACTTCTCCACTAAGATGTTTTTGAAAATCAATAAGGAAAGAGAAAAAAATGGCGAGGAGCTTTTTGCCAATCCCAGGAACGCGGCTGCTGGTTCGCTGAAACTTCTAGACAGCGCCATGGTAGCTGAACGCAAGCTGGATATGTGGATATACGGGGTAGGGTATGCGGACGGCGCGGATTTTAAGACCCAGTTCGAGGCCTTGGAGTTTTTAAAACACGCGGGGTTCCGCACAAATCCGCACATAAAGAAATGCCATTCAATAGAGGAGGTCATTAAATACTGCAGTGAATGGGAGGATAAAAAAGATTCTCTTGAATATGATATAGATGGTATGGTGATAAAGGTGGATTCTTTTTCGCGTCAAAGGGCGCTCGGCCATACCTCTAAAAGCCCGCGCTGGATGATAGCATATAAATTCCCCGCAGAGAGAAAAGAGACTATCCTGGAAGATATAATCGTCCAGGTTGGCCGCACAGGCACGCTTACGCCTGTAGCTGTCCTAAAACCTGTTGAAATCTCGGGTTCTACCGTAAGCCGGGCAACACTGCACAATCAGGATGAAGTGGCCCGGAAGGATATAAGGATAGGAGACCATGTAATAATAGAAAAGGCGGGTGAGATCATCCCGCAGGTTGTGGAGGCCGTGAAGTCCAAAAGGACAGGCAGAGAAAAAAAATTCTCAATGCCAGGCAAATGTCCTGTGTGCGGGTCTATGCTTCAGGGTGTTGAGGGCGAGGTTGCCATCAGGTGCGAGAATTTAGCCTGCCCTGCTCAGTTAAAAGAAAGGATAAGGCATTTCGCGTCAAGACAGGCAATGGATATCGAGGGCATGGGAGAGGCAATAGTAACACAGCTGGTCGATAAAAAACTGGTCGAGGATTACGGGGATATATATTATCTGAAGAAAACTGACCTGGCTGGACTTGAACGCATGGCTGATAAGTCAGCCTCCAACCTTATCCAGGCCATTGAGAAAAGCAAGAGTAATACATTGAACAGGCTGGTCTTTGGGCTGGGCATAAGGCATGCGGGTGTGAGGGCGGCTTGGATACTCTCTGTGAGATTCGGCTCTCTGGATAAGATTGCCTCGGCCGAAATAGGCGAATTCGAATCTATAAATGAGATAGGGCCTGTGATGGCCGAGAGTATATACAATTTTTTCAGGACAAAGGAAAATAAAAAAGTTATTGAAAAACTGAAGAAGGCAGGAGTTGATACAGAATACAGAAGACAGAGGACAGAGGACAGGGCTCTGGAGGGAAAGACGTTTGTTATAACTGGTACGCTTGAGAGTTTTTCCAGACAGGATATAGAGGAACTGATAAGGCAGAATGGCGGCAATGCGTCATCGAGCATGAGTAAGAAAACAGATTATCTTGTGCTAGGCAAAGAACCTGGTTCAAAATACGACAAGGCAAAGAAGCTGGGCGTTAAGATAATCAACGAAGAAGAATTCAGGAAGATGGTCAAATAACCCGAGAGGTCTTTATGCGAATAAACGCGTATGTCAGAAACCTTATTATTTTTTTAGTGTGTGTGTCTTTATGCGGATGCTCCGGTTTACAGCGTAAATTCACGCGTAATAAGAAAGATGAACAAAAGCCCGCGCCCGTCATTACCACATACGACTATTCGAAAGAACTCAGGGTGGATGAATTGTACAGGAAGCATTTTCTGTTCTGGAAGAGCTGGCACAGAGAACTGATCGACAGGATGGGCGGTACGTATAAAAAACGCGTAGAATGTTACGATTATACGATTGCCAGCCTGTCTGAGATGAAAAAATATCTAAAAGAGCCAAAGGCCGCGGAGCTGGAAGAATTTATAATCAGGATAAAGACCATTGACCCTGAGGTAAGAGAATCAGGGTTGTCAAAGAGCCAGCAGCATAGAATAAGTCAGCTGTTAGAGAGCACCAAGCGTCAGATAGACAGGCAGTTTTCATATAACAGGGTCCAGGATTACCTGGGGCTTCAAAATAGATGATTATTAAAAAGATTACAGTGGGCCCAATGGAGACAAACTGTTATATTGCCGGGGACGAATCCACAAGAGAGGCAGTTGTTATTGACCCCGGAGGAGATTATAATAAAATAAAAAAAATAATAGGCCGCGAAGGCCTGAAGCCAATAGCCATTATCAATACTCACGGCCATGGAGACCATATAATAGCCAATGACGAATTTGGCCTGCCAGTGTGGATACACAGGCAGGACGCTGATTTTTTAGGCGACCCTTCAAAAAACCTGTCGGCCGAGTTTGGCCTTATGTTCAGGGCAAATCCCGCCAAGAGGCTTCTTGAGCGCGGCGATACCTTGACGGTTGGAAAATATAGCCTCGAGGTAATCCATACCCCTGGGCACACGCCTGGTTCAATCTGCCTTAAAGGCGACGGTATTATTTTTTCAGGCGATACGCTTTTTTATGAGGGCATAGGCAGAACTGATTTTTCGTACGGTTCGCAGGAAGATATATTAAAGTCTATAAAAGAAAAATTGTTTACCCTGGAGGACAGATACGTAGTGTACCCAGGCCATGGCCCGTCTACGACAATAGGGCACGAAAAAACCCGCAACCCTTACATTAATTCTTAGACAGAGCAAGCTCTGCGGCTACATACGACATCGTAGCCGCAAAGCTTGCTCTGCCTGACTTTATCATTTTTATGGATAATCTTATCGAAGAATTTTTGAGTTATCTTTCTGTGGAAAGAGGCCTTTCCAATAACACTCTTATTTCATACAAAAGAGACCTGAGTAAATTTTTTAAATATCTCAAGGCAAGACATGTCGCTTCAATAGATAATGTTTCAAGGCAGACTGTCACGTCTTTTATGTTGAATGAGAAGGATAAAGGCCTTTCAGCCAACTCCATATCGCGGGAACTGGCCTGCCTCAAGACCTTTTTTAAATTTCTTCTGAAGGAAAATAAAATCAGGGACAATGTGACAGGTGTTATAGAATCGCCTAAATTATGGAAAAAACTCCCCGATACCCTGAATATAGATGAAGTTGAGGAGCTTCTTAAGGCGCCCAATGTAAGGGATGCGATGGGCGCGCGGGACAGGGCCTCCCTGGAACTAATGTATGCGACAGGGATGAGGGTTTCAGAACTGGTGAACCTGAAGATGGACGATGTAAAGATTGAGCTGGGAATTGCAAAATGTTTTGGCAAGGGAGGCAAAGAACGTATAGTGCCTTTTGGCAAAAAGGCCAGGGAGAGCATAGTCAGATATCTTGAAAATTCGCGGCCTAAATTCCTTAAAAAGAAGATCTCCAATTTTTTATTCCTTACCCGGCTCGGTAAGCCCATGTCGCGCCAGACATTCTGGAAGATAATAAAGAAATACGCAAGGGAAGCTCACATCAAAAAAAGAATTACACCCCACAGCTTGAGGCATTCTTTTGCAACGCATATACTTGAAAGAGGCGCTGACCTTAGGATAGTCCAGGAGATGCTGGGTCACTCTGATATATCTACGACTCAGATTTATACGCATATCAGTAAGGACAGGCTTAAGTCTATTCACAAGAAATTTCACCCAAGACCGTGATCAAGGCCAGGTCTTGAAAGGAGATATGGTGGAGAAGATTTTAGGGGCAATAAGGGGTTTTTTCAGGATGGAGAAGGAAAGCGGGTTAACTGAATACCTTATTTCTCCTGATAAGAAAAAAGACGATCTTTCATTGTTTAAAGAAGAGGTTTTGTCCTGTCAGATATGCGGCCTTGCGAAAACTCGCAAAAATGTTGTTTTCGGTTCAGGCAATATAAAGGCCAGACTTATGTTCATCGGAGAGGCGCCGGGTTTTGACGAGGATGTTCAGGGCCTGCCTTTTGTAGGCAAGGCAGGCATGCTTCTTGCAAAGATAATAAACGCAATGGGATTAAAGAGAGAAAATGTCTATATTTGCAATATACTTAAGTGCCGCCCGCCCCAGAACAGGAACCCTTTGCCCGATGAAATTGCGTCCTGCATAAATAATCTTTACAAGCAAATAGAATACATCAAACCGCGGGTTATATGCGGGCTTGGCAAGTTTGCGAGTCAGACACTGCTAAAGACAGAGATTCCAATAACTAAACTTAGAGGCAACTGGCACGAATATAGAGGCATAAAGTTTATGCCTACCTACCATCCAGCATACCTTTTGCGCAATCCCATTGAGAAGAAGCTTGTCTGGCAGGACATGAAAAAGATAATGGAGATACTGTGATAAGGACTGTAGCCGCAAAGCTTGCTTTGCCCAACCTGATTTATAAATATGCGGACATTGTCGTAAACCGGCCCGTGGAAGGCCCTTTTACGTATTCAATACCTGACGAGCTTAAGGATATTGTAAAGATAGGGGCTTGCGTCGAGGTCTCGTTTGGCGCGAAAAAACTTACGGGATATGTGGTAGCGCTTTCCGCGGAAAGCGCTATAAGGAATATCAAACCAATCAGCAGGGTCCTTGACCGTTCGCCTCTCATGGACGCTCACATGCTGAAGCTCACCAGGTGGCTCTCGGAATATTATTACTCGACATGGGGAGAGGCTATTTCAGCGGCTGTGCCGGGCGCGTTAAAAAAGAGCCTTAACCGGAAAAAGAGAGTCAATAGGAAAGAAGAAGATATCCCCGAATATATAGACGGTTCAGGTTTTCATCTTGCCCCTAACCCTGAGCAGAAAGAGGCGCTTAATCAGATAAAACATTGCATAGACAAAAAAGAGCCTCACGTGTTTTTGCTGCACGGCGTAACCGGCAGCGGCAAGACAGAGGTGTATCTTCAGGCTATTGGCCATACCCTGGAATCAGGCCGTTCCAGTATTGTGCTCGTGCCGGAGATATCTCTTACGCCTCAGACAGTCGCGCGTTTCAAGGCAAGATTCGGAAATAAAATAGCAGTGCTTCATTCGCGTTTGACAGGTTCAAAGAGGGCCTCTGAATGGGAAAGGATTGTTTCCGGAGAGGCCCGAATAGTAGTGGGCGCGCGTTCCGCTGTATTCGCGCCTGTAAGAGGCCTTGGGCTTGTGGTTATTGACGAAGAACATGAGACTTCTTATAAACAGGAAGACGTCCCAAGGTATAATGCGCGGGATGTGGCCATAAAAAGGGCAGAACTGACTAATGCGGTTGTGATATTGGGAAGCGCTACGCCATCGCTCGAATCTTTCTACGCTGCTGAAAAAGGCGAATACAAGCTCATTGAACTGCCAGAGAGGATAGATTCGAGGCTTATGCCCGAAGTCGAGATTGTGGATATGAAGGAAGAATTATCAAAAACCAGGAAACTCTGCATATTTTCTGGACTGCTTAAATTGTGGATAGAAAAAGAGATAGCGGAAGGTAAACAGGTCTTACTGTTTTTAAATAGGCGGGGATTTTCTACGTTTATAAGCTGCAGGAAATGCGGTTATGTAGTTACCTGCAAACGCTGCAGCGTGAGCCTTACTTATCATTTTCATAAAAAGGAACTCGTCTGTCATCATTGTAATTATAAAATGGCCCCTCCTGATATCTGCCCAAAGTGTAATTCCGGCTATCTGAAATATTGGGGTATTGGCACAGAGAAGGTTGAAAGCGAGACGCATAGATTTTTTCCAAATGCCAGGATTGCCCGCATGGATACAGATACTACTCACAAGCGCGGCATGCATGAGAAAGTGCTTTCTAAGTTTAAAGAGCATAAGATAGATATCCTGATTGGTACGCAGATGATAGCAAAAGGCCTGGATTTTCCAAAAGTGACGCTCGTAGGTGTAATATCAGCTGATACAGCTCTGAATCTTCCTGATTTCCGTTCAGGCGAACGGACCTTTAATCTTTTGACGCAGGTCGCGGGCCGCGCAGGCAGAAGCGACCTGGGCGGCAGAGTGATTATACAAACGTATACGCCAGGTCATTATGCTATACAGGCAGCCAAGACCCATGACTATTATAGTTTTTACGCGAAAGAGATATCGTTCAGGAGAGATTTAAATCTGCCGCCTTTTTCCCATATGGTAAATCTTGGTTTCAGGGGGCGCAGCGAAGAAAATGTTTTAAAAGTAAGCGAATCTCTTAGGGATCAGCTCCAGAGAGATAATAAGTCAGAAAAAATAGAAATACTCGGTCCGGCGCCTTCGCCTATTTCGCGCATGAAGGGCACGTACAGGTGGAACCTATTTTTAAAATCCGAAAAAGCAGAAAATATTAACGCGCTTTTAAAAGATGTCCTGGGTGCCCGCAGGAGAGAAGGCGGAGTTATAATAACAGTTGACGTGGATCCGTATTAAAGTAACTCGATATAGCAGGAAACCCCTTTTTGTAGGCACACATTAGTAGGGGACCCTTAAGGGCCCCCTACTAATGTGCTTAACTTGTAACTAAATAAAAGATTCTTGTCCTCTTAAAAATTACGGGTTACTGATCTTTGAATTCTCGCTGGATAGTGCCGAGGGCGTCTAAGTTTTTGAGGGATTTTAAGACTTCTGTGTCATTAGGGTTTATATTCAGGGCGGCCTCGTAATTTGCTTTTCCGTTTTGATAATCTTCTTTTTTCAAATACAGCTCACCCAATTTTTTTAATGTTTCTATATCTTTTGAATCTATAGACTTTGCCTCTTCAAGGTTCTGTATGGCATTATTGAGAAGATTTTTTTTGTAAAATATATCAGCGATTTTTTTCAGGACCTCTGTATCGTTCGGATTTTTTGCCAATATATTTTCAAGGCTTTCGAGCGCGGCAGGCGCATTATCCTTTTTTAGCATGGCCCCAACACCCAGCATACCTAATACCCTGTTTAGCGTATTGATTGCCTTTGTGATAGGCGAAGAAGAATCTATCCCTGATTTGTTTCTTAAAGAGAGGTGCAGGTAATGCCGGGTTTCAATATGGTCATATTGGGATGAAAGTATCTGCGAGAAGATTTCAATGGCGTAATCGTAATTTTTCTTTTCAAACGCCAGAACCCCTTTATTATAAAATTCCTTCAAATCTTGCTGGCTTATTCCATCTGTCATATGACATAATTTTACAGTAAGTATATATGATTGTCAAGATGGAACGCATATGTTAAAATAACTACTTGATAAAGCAGAGCAAGATGTAGCCGCAAAGCTTGCTTTGCTTGACTTGGCTTTACTTTAAAGGAAGGGTTATGGGGATATTAGGTATAAAGATATACCCGGATAAGATACTTAGAAAAAAGTCGAGCGCGGTGAAACATATAGGCAAAGAGGAGCGCAAACTTGCCAGCGATATGATAGAGACCATGCATTCGGCCAATGGTATTGGCCTGGCAGCCCCGCAGGTTGGCATTTCCAAACGTATCATAGTTGTCAACGACCCGGAAAACAGTAAATCCGGCATAGCGCTTGTAAATCCTGTAGTGGTTAAGAAAAAAGGCAGGTCGAGTTTTTGTGAAGGGTGTCTGAGTGTGCCTAATATTACCGGCGATATAGTCAGGCCGGATTTTGTTGTCGTAGAGGCATTGAATCTGGACGGAGACAATATAAAAATAGACACAGGCGGCCTTCTCGCGAGGGTAATACAGCATGAGATAGATCATCTGGATGGCATTTTGTTTATAGATAGGATAAGTTTTTTAAGGCGAAGGCGAATCTTAAAAAAGATATCGCCTAAAGTTTGCATGGAGCTGTAATTTAGCTATAAGCTTTAAGCTATAAGATTTTTCAATTAAGTTTATATAATAGGAAATTCCTTTTTGTAGGTACACATTAGTAGGGGACCCTTAAGGGTCCCCTACTAATGTGGATAACCTAAAAGCTCTTTAGAAAGTTAAAGATTAAAGCTGGAAGATTATGAAAATCATCTTTTTTGGGAGTTCTGACTTTGCCGTGCCTGCATTGGAGGCATTGAGCAAAAAAGAAGACGTTGCGCTCGCCGTGACACAACCTGACAGGAAAAAAGGCAGGTCGTTAAGGGTCGCCTCTACCGCTGTCAAACAATCAGCCGTTAACCTGGGCATAGAAGTATACCAGCCTGACAGTGTAAATAAAAAAGATTCCATAGAGCGCCTGAAGAAGCTTGACGCGGATATCTTTATTGTAGTGAGTTTCGGGCAGATACTGAAGAAGGAATTACTCGAGACGCCTAAAAAATATTGTATCAACGTACACGCGTCAATACTCCCAAAATACCGCGGGGCAGCCCCTATTAACTGGGCGATTGCCAACGGAGAAAGAGAGACAGGTATTACCATTATAAGGATGAACGAAAAAATGGATGAAGGCGATATGATCGCCAAAGAAATAGTTAATATCAATGATAGTGACGATGCCGTAATGCTCTCAAGTAAGCTTTCCAGAAAAGGCGCGGAGTTGTTGTTAAAATCAATAGATTTGATAAAAGAGGAAAAAGTAAGTTTTGCGAAACAAGACAACTCCAAGTCTACATACGCGCCAAAGCTTGAAAGGCATGACGGGATTATAGACTGGAACTGGGACGCTGATAAGATTTGCAGCAGGATCAAGGCGTTTGCCCCGTGGCCAGGATGTTTTACGCATTTTGATAAAAAAATACTTAAGATATGGAAGGCAGCGCCTGTTGATGTTTATGGTTACAATTGCGCGCCTGGAACAGTCCTGGAGATCAGGAAGCATAGTATACTTATAGGTACTGGAAAAGGCGCCATGGAGATTAAGGAATTACAGCTGGAAGGCAAGCGCCGCATGAGTGCGGAAGAATTCATAGCAGGCCACAGGGAGATCACAGCCGGAAAAGTATTGACTTAGGCTTTGGGTTGAGATTTTTTTGTGTTGAAATTTTTTTGAAATTTTTTTGTTGCATAGCGCGTTTTTTATGCTATAATTACAAACCTGTATGCCAGAATTACGCAAAGATCCTATAATCGGAAGATGGGTCATAATCTCAATCGAGAGGGCAAAACGGCCCAATGACTTCAAGATGACTCACACGGAAGAAGAGGAATCCGGAGAGTGCCCCTTTTGTGAAGGGCATGAAAACCAGACCCCGCCAGAGATTTTTTCCGTGAGGAAATCTGATACACAAAAAGATAAGCCAGGTTGGGACGTAAGGGTTGTCCCGAGCATCGCGCCTAAATTTAGCATCCATGGCAGCCTCGACCGTCGTGGCGTAGGTATGTATGATGTGATGAATCCTATTGGCGCTCATGAAGTGATCATAGAGTCGCCCCGTCATCTTACAAACATATCACAGCTGCCCGCGGAAAAAATAGAACTTATAATACACGCATCTTCCTCAAGATTAATAGATTTAGAAAAGGACCCCAGGTTTAAATACGGGCTTCTTTTTAAAAATCACGGTTTGAAGGCAGGCGGGAGCAAGGCTACCAAGCATATCCGCTCGCAGATCATAGTGACGCCTGTAACACCCACCCGAGTCAAGGAAGAATTAAGAGGCAGTCTTTTCTATTATAGATATAAGGAAAGATGCATATTTTGTGACATGATAAAACAGGAATTGGACACAGGGACAAGGATTGCGATGGAGACCAAAAACATAGTGGCGCTGGCTCCGTTTGCCTCAAGGTTTCCGTTTGAAATATGGATATTGCCTAAAAAACATTGCTCTGATTTCATGAATATAAAGAAGGACGAGATAAAGGACCTGGCTATTGTCTTAAAGACAGTCATCGGCAAGCTCTCAAAGGCATTGAATGACCCGCCTTATAATTACATGCTGCATACCGCTCCTTTTAGAAGGGCAGCAAGGCCTGGTTATTGGAGCACCATAAAAGACGATTATCACTGGCATATCGAGCTTACTCCGAGAATAACCCAGGTGGCTGGTTTTGAATGGGGCTCTGGATTTTATATAAATCCCACACCCCCTGAGGATGCGGCAAGATACCTAAAGGAAACAGAGGTTTAATATGTCGCAATTGAGGTGCGACCCCATAACAGGCAGATGGATCATTGTAAATATATCAAACCCCAAGAGGCCAGAGGATTTTGACCTCAAGCCTCAGGTCAAGAAGGGCGGGACATGCCCTTTCTGTATGGGCAATGAAAAGATGACGCCTCCCGAGGTTGAAGTAATAAGGAATCCTGACACAGGCCGTGATACAACGGGATGGTCAGTAAGGGTAGTGCCTAATAAGTTCCCCGCGCTTAAGATAGAAGGAGACCTGAATAATAAAGGTATTGGCATTTACGATATGTCCAATGGCGTGGGCGCCCATGAAGTCATAATAGAAACGCCTGACCATTCAAAGGATCTGGGTGATTTAACAGAAGATGAAATAAGAAATGTTATATTCAAATATCGATCAAGGATTCTCGATTTGGAAAAAGATGTCAGGTTCAGATACATGCTGATATTTAAAAATCACGGCCCTCAGGCAGGCGCATCCCTTGAGCATACGCATACGCAGCTCGTGGCCCTTCCGATTGTCCCAAAAAGGGTCATAGAAGAACTGAAGGGGGCAGGGAATTATTTTAATTATAAGGAACGCTGCGTCTTCTGTGATATTATAGCCAATGAAAAACAGGAAAAGACCCGCGTGGTATCAGAGAACAATAATTTTATAGCCTTATGCCCGTTTGTGCCGAGATTTCCTTATGAGACATGGATACTGCCGAAGACCCATGATCAGCATTTCAAATCCATAGACGATAAAAGAGTGGGAGACATGGCCTCTATTTTAAAAAGCACATTGTTGAAAATAAAAAAGACCCTGAACGATCCGCCGTACAATTTTATAATACACACCTCGCCTGTCAGAGACTGGGTTAATGAGGGGTTTCACTGGCATTTAGAGATAATGCCAAAGTTGATGCAGGTGGCAGGTTTTGAATGGGGCTCAGGTTTTTATATTAACCCGACATCCCCTGAGCTTGCCGCTGACTATTTGAGAAAGGCAGAAGTTTAGACCTTTAGTTATCCACAATGTAGGTGACCCTTAAGGGTCACCTACATTGTGGATAACATTAGTTGAGGAATGCAGCAATATAGAAAGGAAGGCAATCGTTATGGCAGTTAAAGTTGGTATTAATGGTTTTGGACGTATAGGAAGAAATGTTTTTAGAGCCGCGGTAGAGAACAGGAACATTGATTTTGTGGCAATAAACGACTTACCTGTCCCCACCAGCGCCCTGGCTCATCTTTTGAAATATGATTCAATACTGGGAGAACTTAAGGTGAATGTAGAGGCCAAAGAAGGTATGCTTATCGTTAATGGCAAGGAAATAAAGGTATTGAGTTACAAGGATCCCGCGGAGATACCGTGGGCGAGCATGGGTGTCCAGATAGTAGTTGAGGCCACAGGTGTATTTAGAGACAAGGAAAAAGTGATGAAACACGTGCAGGCAGGGGCAAAAAAGGTCATAATAACAGCGCCTGCCAAGAACGAGGATATAACGATTGTCCTCGGCGTGAACGAAAATATGTATAACCCTCAGAAGCATCAAATCATATCCAATGCTTCCTGCACGACAAACTGCCTTGCCCCTATCGCAAAGGTACTGATAGATAATTTTGGAATCAAGAGCGGTTTGATGACGACCATACACTCTTACACAAACGATCAAAAGGTGCTGGACCTGGTGCATAATGATTTAAGAAGGGCAAGGGCTGCCGCGCTTTCCATGATACCTACTACAACAGGAGCCGCGAAGGCAGTGAGCCTGGTCCTTCCTGAGTTAAAGGGAAAGCTTGACGGACTTGCCATAAGAGTGCCTACTCCTAATGTTTCCCTGGTAGACCTCGTATGCGTGGTTGAAAAAGATACTTCCAAGGAAGACGTCAACAGGGTCATGAAGGAAGCAGCCGAAGGTAAACTTAGCAAGGTCTTGGAGTATTGTGAAAAACCTCTTGTGTCAAAAGACTTTAACGGAAATCCGAAGTCCTCAATAGTGGACGCTGATCTTACCTTTGTCATTGACAAGAGACTGGTGAAAGTCATGTCATGGTATGACAATGAATGGGGTTATTCCTGCAGGGTGGTTGATCTCATAGAGTTCATAGCTAATAAAGGATTGTAATAGTAGAAACATATAACCGGCAGAGCAAGCTCTGCAGCTACAATGCATGATGTAGCCGCAAAGCTTGTTTTGCCTAATTTCAGTGATTGACTATGAATATTTTATTCATTTCTTCTGAAGTTATTCCTTTTGCCAAGACAGGCGGTTTGGCGGATGTCATGGGCGCTTTACCTGAAGCCCTTGCCAAAAGAGGCCATACCTCTAGTGTTATCCTGCCGTTATACAAGTGCGTAAAGAAGAACGGGTTTGCTCCTGAATTATTCAAAGAGGCAAATGGTTTCAATCTGTATTTTTTGAAACATGGCAGCGTAAAGGTATACTTTATAGAGAAAGACGAATACTACGATAGGGACCAGCTTTACGGTACGCCACAGGGGGATTATCCTGACAACGCGTCCAGGTTCGGATTTTTCGCAAAGGCAGTCATTGAATCTGTAAACTACATAGGCCGCCAGGATATACTGCACTGCAATGACTGGCAGTCAGCGCTCATCCCGCTTTACATAAAACTTTTCCACAAAGAAAAACCAGAGTTCAGTAAAACAAAAATACTATTCACCATACATAATATGGCATATCAGGGGCTTTTCGGGAAAGAGGTAATGCCGGGACTGGGCCTTGACGAAGGACTTTTTACGCCCGAGGGCCTCGAGTTTTACGGAAAACTTAATTTTATGAAGGCAGGCATAATATATTCCGACGCTATCTCTACTGTAAGCAAGGGCTATAGCCATGAAATATTGACTCCGGAATTCGGCGCGGGCCTGGAAGGACTTTTAAAAACCAGAGAGAAGGATCTTTACGGTATAGTCAACGGGGTCGATTATTCTATATGGAACCCATCTATAGACAAATTGATAGCGGCTAAATTCAGCGAAAAAGATCTAAAAGGAAAAGAAGTTTGCAAAAAGGATATATTAAAGGAATGCGGCATTAAGCATAACCCAAATCGTCCGCTTGTCGGGATGATAACAAGGTTTGCCGAGCAAAAAGGCATTGACCTTGTTGCGCAAGGCATGGCCGGCATCATAAAGATGGGCGCGGATTTCGTGATCCTTGGTTTCGGCGATGAGAAATATAATAATATATTTTCAAAGCTCGCCTTAAAGCACAAGGGCCACATGGCCGCGCTGATAAAATTTGACAATACCCTGGCACATAAGATAGAAGCAGGCGCTGATATGTTCTTAATGCCTTCCAGATATGAACCATGCGGTTTGAATCAGCTATACAGCCTGAAATACGCGACGGTTCCGGTTGTCAGGGCCGTGGGCGGGTTAGAAGATACTGTTGAAAACTTTAACGCTGTCACCAAAAAAGGAAACGGGTTTAAATTTAATGATGCGACATGCCAGGCCCTTTTGAATACCCTCAGGAAGGCCGTCAGCCTTTTTGAGGATAAAAAACTCTGGAACACTCTTCTTAAAAATTGCCTTAACTGCGATTACTCCTGGGATTCTTCAGCTGAAAAATACGAAAAACTTTATGATAGGCTCTTTGCCTAATGCATATTTCGCAATGGGGCTGCACCTGCATCAGCCCGTTGGAAACTTTGAAAGCATTTTAGAGAGGGCTTACTCTAACTGCTACAATCCTTTTCTTGATACGCTTCGCAATCACCCTGACATCAAATGTACTTTTCACTTTTCAGGAAATCTCTTAGATTTTTTCGAGGACAAACACCCTGATTATCTGGACAAGGTTGCTCTCCTGGTCAATCGCGGCCAGGTAGAAGTTATGGGGGGAGGGTATTATGAACCCATATTCCAGGCAATTCCGCATAGGGACAGGATTGGCCAGATAGAGATGCTGTCGTCGTATATTGAGAGACGGTTTGGCGCCAGGCCAAAGGGCATATGGACACCTGAACGTGTTTGGGTGCCTGAACTTATAAAAGATTTTGTAAGCTGCGGGATGAAATATACAATTCTGGATGACGCGCATCTATCAAGAGCGGGTGTCAGCAAAGATAAGCTTTCAGGTTATTTTATAGCAAGCGATAAAAAAGATAAGATAGCGATTTTTCCGACGACAAAGACCCTCCGTTACTCAATACCTTTCAGGATGCCGCGTGATAATATAAGATATTTCAAACAGGCCTCAAGGAAGAAGAAAGACCCGTTATTTACGTATGGGGACGACGCGGAGAAATTCGGCGAGTGGCCATGGACGCACGAATTGGTCTATAAAAAAGGGTGGCTGAATAATTTTTTTAATAGACTGAGAAAAAGCGGGAAATGGCTTAAGACAGTTACGTTTTCTGAATACATGGAATCCCATGGGCCTCTTGGAGAAGTGGATATACCCGAGTGCGCTTACGAGGAGATGATGGAATGGTCAGGCGGAAGATGGATGAATTTTCTGTCGAAATATCCCGAGTCAGGCCAGATGCATAGGAGGATGCTTTACGTCAGTGATAAGATTAACGGTTTTGAAACCCGAAACCCGAAACCCGAAACCCGAAACAAAATAGAAAACGCTAAAAAAGAATTATATAAGGGTCAGACGAATTGTCCTTACTGGCATGGAGTGTTCGGAGGTATCTACCTATATCACCTGCGAAGCGCTATTTACGAGCATCTTATAAAGGCTGATAAGATACTTGATAGCTTACAGCCTGAAGAGAGAACTGTAAGAGAGCTTGACTTTTACAGGCGCGGCGATAACGCTGTCATATCCGAGAGTGATGATTTTTTCATATGCATAGACCCTGCCTCAGGAGGGAGCATAAGAGAACTGGACTACAAGCCTGAAAACCTGAACATTGTAAATACCCTATCCAGAAAAAAAGAGGCTTATCACAGAAAGATAATCGAACGGATCAATAATAAAATAACAGAGCCGCTTACGATACAGGACGCCATTAAGACGCTGGACCAGAAGATAAGAAGAGGTATTTTTTACGACAGGTATCTAAGGTCCTCTTTAGTAGATCATTTTATAGACAGGGAATTAAAGAAACAAAGTTTTGAGGATTGCAATTATATGGATGCGGGAGGTTTTGCAGGCGCGGCTTACAGTGTAGAGGCAGAAAAAAAGAGCGCGATTTTATCGCATAAAGGCATGGTGGACGGCAAGCCCGTCTGCCTTAGGAAAGAAGTGCGTATCGCTTCAGATCATTCTATCGAGATATCGTATGCTATAAAAAATAACAGCCGTTTCAAGTTAGAGACCCTATTTGGCGCGGAATTTAATATTACCATGCCCTTTGCCGATTCTGAGAGGTATGTCTATGAAAGCGGACAGAGGCTATTTTTAATAAAGGATAGTTTAGACGGGCTAGGTATTGAGTTTAGGTTTTCGGAAAACCATGTAAAGACCTGGCATTTTCCTGTTATGGCAGTGTCCCAGTCAGAGCGTTCTTATGATTTAAATTACCAGGCATACTGCGTGTTTCCGATATGGGACATCAATCTGACAACAGACCAGGAGTTCAAATTTACAATACTCTGGAACTTCCTTAGCTTAACTTG
>JBDRBM010000018.1:0-11946 GCA_043822665.1 Candidatus Omnitrophota bacterium | reverse complement strand
GCTGCGTTTGATACTTTATTGAATAGTTTTATTGGAGTTGTGGCGTCAAAGCTTGAAAAGCCGTCCGGTAATCTATATCGAACCACTATGTCATAGTCCTGGGTCGTGGGTTCATTGGTGGTCCATTCGTAGTAGTTGTGGTAGTTGGTTGAATCGTATAGTAACGAGAGCGTGCCAAAGTTATTGGAGTTGTCCCCTCGCAAAATTGCATTGTCATAATCAGGCGTTAAGCCGATAGAACGCAATTGCGTAAGCGTGCCGGCCATAATAGCATTTCCTGTGGCGCCATACAGGGTGAACTTATCCGTATTGATTATGAGATTGCTTGCGTCAGTCACCGTAATATTTCCGCCGCTGACATTTATCCCGCTCGAGGCTGTCAAAAGTCCGGCCGAGGTCATTACGCCTGTGCCGGTGGTGGAGATATTTCCGCTTGTGGTAATAAGGCCTGAGCCTGCATTAATACCTACGGAGGTAATGCCGCCTGCCGCTGATACCTGAAACGCATCGGCCGTGCCTGCCTTTAATGTTCCTGAAATAACAGCATCGCCTAAGACATCCAGCTCCACGCCGCTCACAGGAGTTTTATTTATACCTACTAATCCTGCAGTTCCGGATGTATCCACGACAAGAGCGTCTGCGCCTGAACCGCCAGCTCCTGCCTTTTCCACCAGCAGAGCAGTAGCGGAATTTGTCCTTATTGTCTGGGCGCTGTCATAAAGCGTAGTCCCTGTGATGATCTGACTGCCGGATACAGTTAAATCCCCTCCTACCGTCAAATCTGAAGCAAGTGTCCCAGCACCAGCTTTTGTGACCTTAAACTTCGAAGCGCCTGTTGAATCCTGGCCGTCAATAAAATATCCGCTCGCGCCGACATTGGCGCCTGTCTGTAATTTCAGGAGCGTGGAATTGTCAGTCAATGTGCCGCTCGTCTGGGTGTCAACTGCGTTTATTGTCAAGACCGCGCCAGAGATGGCCTTGGAGGTAGCGTCGTCTAAAGTGACATTTCTTGTGAATGCGTGGTCATTGACTTCGCCTGTCTGGTTAGTGTAGGATTTATCAATGTCCAGCTTGGTCGCAGAGCCGGTGATGTCTCCTGAAGCTAAGAGCGTGCTGGTAGTCAACCCTGCGAATGAACCAGCGTTTGAAGAGGCAATAGTAATGTCATTGGCAACCTCTGTATCTGAAACCACTGCAGTGCTAGCTACAAGATCAGAAGCAGTCAGGGTATTTGATACCATGTCGTCATTTATTGCATTATTGGGCAAGCTCAATGTGCCGCCTGAAAGCGTAAAGCCATTTGCGGCAGTGAGGCCAGCGCCTGTCACATCCAACCCGCCTGTAGCATCCACATTGCCCTGGAACGTAACCTGATTGGAAGAGCCGGTCTGCGTCAAAGCGTCAGCGATCGTCACAGGGCCATCATAGTCAAGAATATGGCCGTCTGTATCGATCTGTAAGTAATCTTCGTCTGTGCCGCTTACGCCCACGCCCAGCTTTGTCACAAGGGCCACGTCGTAATTTCCAGTGATCCTTATGCTATCCACTGTATATTTAGTTCCTGTCTGGTATAAATCCCCGTCAAAATATATGTCGCCGTTAGGCTGCAGGGTAATACCAGCTCCAGCTGTACCTGTGTAACCACCGGAGATCTTCACAGCGCCGTCTGAAGCCACACTAAACAGTTCGGTATCACCCGAATCATGGACTAATAGTTTATATGCGCCCGCGGCATCAGCAAGCTTCATGGTAATATTTGCACTTGCCGGGCTCTGGATGGTAGGCACAGTAAGAGTGCCTGTCATGGTGTCGCCTGATACATTCACATAAGTAGACACATAGCCATCATTCGGCAAATTGTCTGTAGGGATAGTGCCTGAGAGCTTAGTAGCATCTACAAGGCCTACGGCAGTAGTGATAGTATTAGGCCCTGTGCCTGCTGTAATCGTGCCTGAAATCTTCAAATCATCGTTAAGCTCAAGTTTTGAGCCTGTCTCGTTCCATGATAAAGCTACGTCACCTGTTGAGCCTCTATTAAACGTGAGCGACATATTCTCGCCTGATGTGGCATCCTCATTAATCGTAAAAGTAGCCCCTGAAACACCTGTTATAGCTGAAGTGCCACTGACATTGGCCGCAGAGAGATTAGTAAGGCCTGAACCATCTCCGTGGAAAAGGGCTGTCGAATTATTTACAGCAGTACTAGTGGTAGGTAGGTAAATACCTGGCGAATCAGATTGCCTTATCTGCGCGCCCCACACCCTTATGGTGTTGTAATTAGTGCTGCCGTATATATGTATTCGCGCTGTAAGCGTGGACGCGCCTGCAGGGGTCGTAATGCTGACCTGCGCCCTCTTCCATGTAAGACTGTCCCATAGGTCCACCCATTTATAATTCGGCCAGGTCCACCAATCAGCGTCGAGATTCGACTTTAACATTATGTAGGTAGACGGGTATGTATTCAGGGCATCAGCACTGACATAGACGCTAAAGTTATAGGTGGTGTTGCCTGTGACTGAGATAGTCTGGTCTATGGTACTCTCCACAGTGCTTGTCAATTTACATGCGCTAAATGAGCCATCCGGAGCAACATAGAAATTTCCGCTATTAGTGTCTACATTCATGCTGGTGCCCTTTGCCCATACTGCATCAGAAAAATTTTCTGAATACTTCAGTAAATTACTGCTCTTTCCCACGCCGCCATAAAATGACATTATGTCGCCATATATGCCTCCGTCGACCTCAATAACACCTTTTATATAAGCGTCCTTTGTGGTAAACGCATAGTCCGGCATATCAAGATCAGCGTCTTCATAACTATACAAGTTTCCTATGAAAAGGGCTGGCTTGTTCCAGGATGAACTGCTCATCTCATACGAGTCCATTCCTATAGGACGGTTAAATGTAAACATACCTGATGAACCACTCAGCCTTCTGAAGCTTATTTCGCCTGAACCTCCGCCGTATGTCGCGTACGTGTAACCGCCGCCTGAATAAGCGTCGTAATAATCACCAAAGTTCACGTCAGGTTCGCCGAATACAAGTCGCGGATAATTATAGTAGTTAGTACCGTAGTCATTGTAAGGGTCTATATCAGCTCCTATTGCCAGACTTCCTCCTATTACCTGGTCACCTAAGTCAAGAATTGGGGACGGCCCGTACTCGAGAGCAAGGTTTCCTTCCACAACTGTCACGCCGTCATAATACACCCTGTTTCCCGAACCCGTAACCGTGGAGACGCTTGGCGTAGCGCCTTCACCAGCTGAAGCGCCATATAAAAAGACCTTTAGCGTAGTAGCTCCTACAGGGACAATATGTATGAATGTAAAATTCTGCCATGTGGTAGTCAGGTCGATATTAGTCCATGAAGTGGCCTCGTACTTGGTATAGTCTGTGCAGAATCCTATTGCCGCGGTGGCTGTCCCTGTGTAACACTTTGCCCAGACAGAGAGAGTAACAGGATTTCCTTTAAAGCGGTCCCAGTTGGAGATGTAGTATGATTTATAAGCCGTGTTAGTTACACTTACATCTTCAATATAAAGTGATTTTTGCCCAAATTTAGCATAATCCATTGAGGTGTAGGCATACGTACCTGATAACCATGCTGAATACCATCCCGGCGTATCCCATGACTCAAAACTTCCGCCGCGCACCAGGTTTTGGAATGCCTGCTTCATCTTACCGCCTGTGAATGAAAATTCCTGGGTGGATGGATCGAACTGCATCCTCTTTGCAGTCTCGCCTGAGCCGAATGATATGGCTGCAGGAGATGCTCCGCGGATCTCAAGGTATTTTGTGGAGAGGCCTTCATCTGTATAGAACCAGCCTTCCACAGGATTGCCAGCGCCGTCTGTCCCGGAATAGTTGTCGTCCCACATAAGGTAGTGCGAAGAGCTCGCGTCTCTACCTAGATATAGATAGCCGTCTGAATCAGTGGCGCCGAGTGTGGTGGCGGCCGTGAGGTTTCCTGAAATAGTAAGATTCTGTGAGCCGAACACAGGTGAGATCTTTGTTCCCGCGATGGCCGCGTCTGTTTTTACGTCAGCATTTGTGATTGAGTCGTCAGTGATAGTGGTGCCTGTTCCGCCTGAGACCGCGTCCAGAAAAGCTAACGCGCCGAGACCGGAGATCTTTGATGTAGCTATGGCTGCTGTACCTGATATATCCGCGTCCACTATTGTGCCGTCTGTTATTTCAGATGATTCTATGGTCGAACCAAGCAGTGATATGCCGGCTGTATCAGAAAGATCTGTTGATGCAATGAGTGAGCCGCCTATGTATAGACTCGTGGTGTTTGTAGCGCCAGAGACATTGAGTTTGTATGTACCCGTAGAGGTTGTGCCGATGCCGACATTGTCTGATGCGTCAAACACGTAGACACTTGAGCCGCTTTCTATCCAGCCACCTGCCTTGGCAGGCACAAGTTCATCTACGTAGGTCTTTGTCGTTGCATGTGGACCTGCGGTAGGAGTCGCGACAGCCACTGTGCCGGCAAACGTTGCGTTGCCGGAATTGTCCACATAAAATTTCTGGGCTGTGCCGTCGCCAGCGTATGCGTCAATGAGATAATTAGACCCTGTGGGTAAGCTCGTTTCCGTTGCTGTTATTTTTAACGCGGTGTAAGAACCTGTCTTTGAAGAGCCTGTATAATTTATCGTAGGTGCCACGTTCATTGCTATGGCTGTTGTAGTAGAATCTGTCCCTCCGTCTTGAAACGTAGGATTAATTGTAGCTAAAGTAGCAGTACCTGAAGTTGAAGTATCTGTGGCTGAAATCGCGACATCATCCGCTATTGTAAAAGTGCCGCCAGAATCAGAGACATTGCCCTGCAGGTCTGAAGTTCCTGTCACGACTAAACTTGACAAAGTACCGTCGCCTAATGTCGTAGTCCCTGCAGCAGTGATGTTGCCATAAATATTTCCATCGACTTCCAGATCTCCAAGCACATAGAGTTCTCCTGTTGAAAGCGCGTTCGCGTTCGTTGTCTCGTTCGCGCCCACTATAACCCTGCCTCCAGAAAACTGGGCAGCCGCGCCTGTAGAGGCCTGAGTCACAGCCAGGGCAGCGGAGGTTCCGGAATAATCCAGGTCTATGTTTGAATTCATGTCAAGGGCGCTGGATAGAGTCGTAGCGCCGCTTACTGTCAAAGCGCCTGTAACATCCAGGCCGCTGTTCGCGTCCACATTGCCGCCAAAAGTAACTTGATTAGTAGCGCCGGTCTGCGTAAGGGCATCTGCTACAGTAACCGCGCCTGTAGAGCTGGAAATATTTCCACGTAAATCAGATGTCCCTGTTACTACAATACTCGAGAAAGTACTGTCTCCGCCAGTGGAAGCAAGCGTGCCGTAAATAGTGCCATTTACGGTCAGGTTTTTAACTATAGTCACATTGCCTGTCTCACTATCCACCAGGACCCAGTTCGTAGTACCGTCTGTTACTTTAAAATCGCCTGATGTGGAATCTATCTTCATGACAATATTTCCAAGGCCAGTGGGGTCAAGAGTAATATCTTCGTTTGCGCCTCCTGTGATAGACATTTCTCCACCTGGAGCAGTCATAAGAAAATCAGCGGCATCATAGCCATCCAGTTTATCCGCATTTATAGCATAGGCGATTGTAGTAAGCCGCTGTCTGGGTGTCATCTCACCGTCTGATTCAACCTCCACTGAGTACCAGTAGGCTGAGTTAAAATCCAGGCCGCTGAGCGCAGTAGTCTCACCCAACAACATGCTGAATACTCCCCTTGTCACTGTTACAGTCTGGGTCTCTGTCCAGAGCGCCGTGCCACTAGACGCAACATCATAAAGCCTGACAGTTATAGACACATCCCCTACAACAGGATTATCCTCGGCATCAGTCAGCTTACCTTGGTAATTTATATACCGTGGTATGTCAGCGTGCGCCCACGGTGGCGCAGCCGCAATGAATCCGAGAATAAAAATCAGTATCATCACGTGCGCAAATTTCGCTCCCCTGAACACTCTTGTTATTCTCCTGGTAATCATCTTAATCGCCTCCTTGGAGGTTTTTTGGTGGCAGCCACTTAGTGGCTGCCACCAAAGAACCACTCGTTAAAGCTCATTGCTATTTTTAGTTCCCCCTGTTTCACCGGTGGAAAAAGCCGGATAATTTCCCGGCAGGACTTTCCATTTTTTTGAAACCATCTCCTCCGGTCTGGTCGGTTTAGCTATTGTCTTTGAGATATTTTCCGCAGGTTTACTGGATATCAGTCTCGTGACCTGCTTCATGCTTGAGGTGCTTGTGTAAAGCACGAAAACAGCCGTTACTAAAACAAAAATCGAAACCACTGTCAGGACATCCAAATCATATCTTACGCGTTTTGGAGGGATCCTATCCGGCTGAGTCGTAGTTGCAGCGCCTTGCGCTGCCATCGGCTGTTGTGCGGCATCCCTCGACTGCGCTCGGGACAGGTAAGATGCCGCAGCTACATGATCCTGACCCAAAACCAATTTTCTCAATTCCTCTATCCCTTCAAAACTTTTATTCAGTTTATAATATTTCAGATTCGCTTCTTCTTCAGTTATCAGTATTCCCATTTCTACCAATTTTAAGAGCTGTCTTCTCAAGGGGCTCAATGATTCATCTAACATCCTTTCTAGCTCTCTTAGATAATATCTATCATCTATATGAGTGAGAAATAGATTAAGAAGCTTTACTCGTGTCTTTGATGTCACGATCTTTTCTATCATCTCACTCACCTCCTCTCGTGTGCCCTTTTAGGGCACAATCAACACAAAATAAACCCTTCGACAGGCTCAGGGTTTATACTGAGCGGCGTCGAAGTATAAAAAAACCCATTCTTCATCGAAGAATGGGTCACGTTTTAGCTTTTTCCCTTTGGTAGCTGACTGCCATAAGTCCTTTCGGTCTTGTAGGCTCTAAAGCTTTGTGCCCCACCCTTTCGGATGGTTTACCCTTATCACTGGGATTTTTTTTCCTGCTTTTCTCTACTACAAGTATATCATATATAGCTTGTAGATACAAGGCTTGCTCCGATTTTAAAAAGACGTCTATTTTTTACCTCAGGGCACATTTGTGCCCTACAGAATAATGCTTTTTTAATCGCTTTTAACTAGTTCAAAGTATACCACCCCAAAAAGCGCTTGTCAATATCTTGTGTATAAATTTTTCTAAACCACTATAAGTATACCCATTTTCAATATGTTGTGGTAATAAAACTTATCCACACTATTAGTCCAAAAACCCTATAGGACTATATTATGCTAAAAGTAACTCCAAGTAACCCTAACGTGACGTTTCCTGCATTGCAATATTACATTTCCTGCATTGCAATATTTGGCAATATTTGTTAAGTTTACAAATATTGCAATGCAGTATTTGTCAACTTAGGAATAGGGCTATATCGGGTGGGAGATTTGCGGAAAATTCTATGGGTTTGTTTTTGGTAGGGTGGATGAACATAATTGATTTTGCGTGCAGGGCCTGTCTTGACAGGCCTTTGATAATCGGCCCATTGTATAGAGTATCACCTAAAACCGGATGACCGATGTGCGACAAATGGATACGGATCTGATGAGTCCGGCCTGTCTTTGGCGTCACCTCAAGGACAGTAAAATTCCGCTTCTCATCTCTTTTGACAACGTGGTAATATGTAACCGCCTCCTTGCCTTCCTCATCAACCCTCATCATTATCCGGTTCTTTTTATCTTTGGCAAGCGGGGCCTTGATCACTCCTTCATCAAGATCTATTATTCCTCTCACAATTGCTATGTATTTTTTAGTGACTGTCCTGTTTTTTAATTGCTTTGAGAGTTTACGAAGCGCGATTCCATTTTTTGCAATTACAATAACGCCGGAAGTATCTTTATCCAGCCTATGCACTATGCCAGGCCTCATTATTCGTCGTTCGTCCCTCGACTTCGCTCGGGACTCCCTTTGGTCGTCGTTCGCCTGCCCCGTACGAAATCTTTGATTTTCGTATGGGGTCGTTCGTCGTTCGTTAAATTTAGTAAGAAACCCTGGGTAGTTTAAAAGCGCGTTTACCAAAGTCCCTGAGTAATTTCCGCACGCGGGGTGGACTACCATGCCGGCGGGTTTATTCACAGCCAGGATATCATCGTCTTCATAGATAATATCCAGTGGGAGTTTTTCAGCCTTTGGAGTCCTGCCATCATGTTCGATAAGACTTTCTCTTTTGAGCTTTTCCAGGTCTATTTCTATTTTATCATTTGGCTTTACTTTATAGCCTGACTTAACAATATTACCATTTAAGAGTATCTCGCCTTTATCGATCATCCTCTGAATCATGGACCTTGAGATCTCCAGCTCAGGCATCACAGCGACCATGTTTTTGGTCGCCACGTTATCCACCCTCTTTCCGCTATCTTCCAGCGAAACTTTCAATTCTGACATTTATACCTCAAATCTTGGCTTTAAAATAACTTCACACTTTTCTGTGTGTCACAAAAGTATGTAGCTGCAGCGCCTTACGCTGCTGATAAGGCAGCATGAAATGCTGCGGCTATACGTTATATTATAACTTGAATCAGGCGGGTTAGCAATCTAATATGCTGGCGGATAAGGAATTTAGTAAAGGGGCTCGATTGGATGAATTTTGCTGCGGGAGGACTAAACCTGTAATAGAGCCTGACTAATTCGCTGCCAAAACTCGTTCGAAATAGATAGCTGTCCCTGAATTTACATAATATCTTTACCTCTTGAGCCATTGGAGTACCAAACACTGCTGTGGCAATGAAACAGTCTGTACTGCCGCCTGCATTATCTCCGGACCAGCTCTCTGAAACAGGATCAACTGTGGTTTCTATTTTTTCGCCAGCTATGCCAAAAAGACTGAAATGATTTGTCTTTATTGTAACTAAATTCTCCTGCGGGAATACTAAAACATCGGAAAGTATTTCCCAATCCTGACTGTCTTCATTGAACCAATACGCGTCAAGCGTCAGCTCATTTATATCCCTGCCGTCAACAATGCCGTCATTGTCTTCATCCGCATATGGTATGGATAATGTCATTTCTTTATCAAATCCTTTTTTGTGATTGTCAAATTTATACTCCCTGTACTCGCCTGCAGGAATAATATTATGTTTATCAGTAACTTCTATCTTTTCATGGACCTGATACTCTTCTAATTTATTTATACGGGCTACGTCGTCCTCTTCTAACAGGCCTGCCGGCAGGGTAAGGGCTGTCCTGTCTGAAAGTTCTATTTTATTCAGGCTGTTTTTAAGCGCGTTTTTGGCTTCTTCTAATTTTGTATTATCGCCTGCAATCGCATTCTTTCTATCATTCTTTCCTTTCGTAACATGTATGGCCTCTCTGCCTGCGGCCATAAAATTATCTTTGATTTTAAGCTTTGCTTCTGCCATGTATACCCCTGCGGTAGAATAGACATATTCTGCCTGAGGCAGGGATGTGACAGAATCACAGACGCCGTCACCATCAAAATCCCAAAAATACGCAGTATCCTCTGATTCAAAATCAGGATTGAAAGAAAATTTCACAGTCAATGGCGCCCTGCCTTTTGTATCGCTGGCGTTAACAATGCCTCTTTCAATAATTTCCGGATTAACCAGCCCTACTTTCAGCTCTTTACCTGCTTCAATCGATACATTATTTTTATCCGTTACGCGTAATATCGGCGTATACAAGCCTGGCCAGCAATACATATGACTGACTGCAGGCGAATCCAGGGAGACATAATCAAAGACCCCGTCTTCTTCAAAATCCCACTGATATTTTTGAATCTCATTTTTTGCGTCTATAGACGCGTCAAGGCCTATATCTAAAGGCGCGCTGCCCTGTACCTCAGAGATTACTAGTTCTGCTTTTAATGCCGCAGGGTCTTCTATTTCTATCAAAACCTTCTGGGACCCGCTGAGGCCTGAAGAATTTGTCACTTTCAATTCTGCTGTGTATTTACCAGGAGCGCCATAGGTCTTTATCACTTCGGCGGATTCTGTGGAAGACGCATCATATACGCCGTCGCCGTTAAAGTCCCATTCGTATTTACAGAGATCTATTTCGCAAATAGCCATGCCTTGAAAATATACCTTGCACGGCGCAAGCGCCTTTAACGGGCCGGCAGCCAGATAAACCTCCGGTGCGTCAGGATTTTTATACACACTGATATTAACTGTGCGGGTGTCAGCGCTGCCATCATTATGTGTAATGCGCAGTCTTGTCGAAAAATCCCCCTGACCTGTATACACAAACCTGGCCCTGCCTGATTCAAGTGAATTAAAATCATAGACGCCCTTGCCGTCAAAATCCCATTCATATTTGACTATATTTGCGCTGGCAATGCTGTCTGCGTTGAAATACACTTCAAGCGGCGCAATCCCGCTTACAGGATCCGCAAGAGGTTTCCCGGGCAGGATCACAGGCCCCTCTACAATTATCTTCACTTTTTCTGTAGCAATCTTTTTGCCGTCCGTTGCGTTGAAACTAACAAAATATTCGCCGGCCTGATCTACGCCAGGCATCCAGAAGAACTTTCTTTTGCCAAAAACAGCTCCTCGAGGCAAATCCTTTACAGAATATGTAATAATATCGCCGTCTATATCGGCTGCCTCTATGCTGAACTCCAGCGCCTCGCCAATCATAACTATTTTTTCCCCAATAGTAAGTAATACCGGAGAATGATTTGGCTCCGGATACTTAATAATCTTAAATTTTTCCCTGCCTGAATTTACTGTCTTATCACCATATGACAGGCTGAGGTAAGCCGTATGTTCGCCAGGCTCATCCTCCTTTGCGTTAAATGTGAAATCTTCGTAGCCGTTCAAATTGATATTTACTGTCTCTGACGATTTTTCATCCACGACAAGTTTTAATCGCCCTTCTACTTCCGAACTGGCAAAACAACGGGCCGTAAAATCTATTTTTTCGCCTTGCGTATACTCGTCCCCGGCAATATACAGTTCGACTCGGACCTCTTCGCCTGCGTCAAAAAATATTGACCCCTGAACTTCCACTGAATCGCCGCAAATCAATCTGTATATAATCCTATAAAGGCCGGGGATCTTTAAATCAGGTTTTATTTCTTTTTCCACTATATTCATGCCTTCTGTCACGCTGATATATTCGTCTATTATTTTTATACTTCCTGAATCAGGATAGAACAAATCCGCGGCCAGCCTTGCCGAGCTTATTCCCTGCGAAACAAGTCTCCATTCAATATTTACAAAATCTCCGTCTATATATGTGTCCTTATCGCATTCCGCATTGACTATTTTTAGAGAAGGCCGGGGCTCCTCCTCTCCATCCAGCAAAAAAGAATCCAGATAAAGCGCTTTTCCTGAAGAGAAATAGACACCATAGTAAATTTTATCCTGGCTGTCAGTCTCTTGTATTTCAAAAATCAATTCTGTTTTATCGCGCAGGAGAAAATCCCTCGTCTCTTTAAATCCTCCGCACGAGACTTCTATAAACAGATCGGCATTAGCTATGGAGCCAGTGTTTGTTAAATCAATAGTAAAGATGTTCTCCTGGAAACTTGCTTCAACTTCTAACTTAACGCTGAGCACAGTGAAACTGACCTGATATTGCCTGCCGCCAAATAAATATTCTGCCTCATACGCGCCTTCTTCGAGGTCAACCGGAAGCAAAAAATCAAACTGTATATCGCTTTCTTTTCCCGCCTCTATAAATCCTGACCAGGCCTGGTCAAATAAATCCTTGAATCTGAAATGTATCTCGCACGCACCTCCTGCTGCGCCTTTATTGATCGCCTTGAATCTAAAGCTCGCCTTTTCCCCTGCGCTGCAAATGGCATTGTTGTCCAGGCACAAGACCTCTATCTGAGAAAACAATACTGGCCCCGGTATAGTATCGCCTACATAAAACCTTTCTATGGCCTGTGAATTTTTCTGAGGATCTGAAGAGTTTAAGGCAGCCTGCAGGTAGAATTTCCCCGCATCTTCAATTCCAGGAATCTCGATCCCA
>JBDRBM010000017.1:0-3872 GCA_043822665.1 Candidatus Omnitrophota bacterium | reverse complement strand
AGTATTTCCTCTGTGTTAAACAGGTGCCTTATATAGGAACGCGAATAATTTTTACATACGACACAATCACAGCTTTCGCTTAAAGGACCGAGGTCTTTTGAGTATTCCCCGTTCCTAATAATAATCCTGCCCTCATTAGTGTAGGCCGCCCCGTTCCTCGCGTTTCTAGTGGGCACGACACAATCAAACATATCGACCCCCATCTCTATAGCGTTAAAAAAATCATGCGGCATGCCGATGCCCATTGTATAACGCGGCTTATCTCCGGGCAAATATCCTATCGAACTCTCCATTATCTCGCGCATCAGATCTTTTGGTTCGCCTACGCTCAGGCCACCTATAGCATATCCGTCAAAACCTATCTCAGCCAGCTCCTCCGCAGACCTTTTGCGTAGATCAGGATACGTACTACCCTGCACTATGCCAAAGAGAAGTTGTCTTGAGCCTTGCTTGTCCCGAGCGGAGTCGAGGGAAGCCTTCAGTCTAGAGCCAAACTCCGCTTTTGAGCGTCTTGCCCACCTATTTGTAAGCGCGAGCGAACGCTCCGCCTTGTCTTTCGGGCACGGGTAACGCAGACATTCATCAAGCACCATCATGATGTCACTACCCATCTCATGCTGTAACCTAACAACATCCTCAGGGCTCAAAAAATGCTTTGAGCCGTCAATATACGAGTTAAACTCTACGCCTTCCTCCCTTACCTTCATAAGATTCGCCAGGCTGAATATCTGGAAACCCCCGCTGTCTGTAAGTATAGGCCTGTCCCATGACATGAACCTACGGAGGCCTCCGGCATTTTTAATGATATCCATGCCGGGCCTCAAGTAAAGATGGTATGTATTGCCGAGAATTATTTGAGCGCCACAGTATTTAAGGTCCTCATTGGAAAGCGTCTTCACGGTAGCCTGCGTGCCGACAGGCATGAATTCAGGTGTCTCAATAACACCGTGCGGCGTCTCCAAGAGCCCCACCCTTGCATTCGTATGTTTGTCTTTATGGGTTATTTTAAACATAATAACTTTTGTCACACTAAAGTGTGACCTACAAAGTTGTCGCAACGTTACCCCCACCTGTAGGCCAGGTTTAAACCTGGCCTACAGGTGGGGGTAATTAAGACCTTCATACGACCAGCATCGCGTCGCCATATGAATAAAATCTGTACTTCTCCCTTACCGCTTCCTCGTAGACGCTCATCAAGAGGCCCCTGCCGCAAAAAGCGCTCACTAACATCAATAGCGTTGTTCTTGGCAGGTGAAAATTAGTCAAAAGCGCATCGACTGCCTGGAATTCGTAAGGCGGGTGAATGAATAGGTCTGTCCATCCCTGTTGTAGCTGCAGAGCTTGCTCTGCTGTATGCGGCAAAGTAAACTTTGCGGCTACAGTCTCAAGCGCCCTGCATGTGGTTGTGCCTATAGCTATGGTCCGGCCTTTTTTTGTCTTGAGTTTTTCGAGCAAGGCCCCGTTTATCTCAAAATATTCCTTTTCCATATTATGAGCAGTCACATCATCGGATTTAACAGGCTTAAACGTCCCATAGCCTACATGCAGTGTCACATACCCGACATCCGTGCCCTTAGCGGAAGCGCTGTTCAGTATTTCTTTTGTAAAATGAAGCCCGGCCGTGGGGGCCGCGACAGCCCCCTTTTTTTCCGCGTAAACAGTCTGATATCTTTCTATATCAGAGTCTGCTGTGTCACGCTTTATATACGGCGGAAGGGGTACTTTCCCGAACCTGTCGAGCAACTCCGCGAAATTCCCATTACATTGGAACTTCAAAAATCTTCTCCCATTCTCTATCTTTGAGACCTCAGCTTTTAATGCCCCATCTCCAAAAATCAATTTAGTTCCAATCTTGCACCCTCTGGCAGGTTTCAACAAAACCTCATATTCATCTCCCTGAGCCCTGCCTGTCCCGAACGAAGCCGAACCAAGCTGAGGGAAGCCATGAGCTAAAATAAGCGCCTCTACCTTACCTCCCGTCCTCTTCCTGCCAAAAAGCCGCGCGGGCACGACCTTTGTATTGTTCAATACCAGCAAATCGCCTTTTTGGAAATATCCGGTGATATCCCTGAATATCCTGTGTTCTATCTTCCCGCTGTTTTTATGCAGGACCAGGAGTCTGGACCCATCCCGTCTCTCGCTCGGGTACTGAGCGACCAATCCTTTCGGCAGATTATAGTCAAAATCGGACAATCTAAGCATCCAACCCCTCTTAACTTTACACTTTCGTGACACACAGAAAGTGTAAAGTTATTTTATTCATTCGACCCTGACAATCTCAGCTCCGGGGTAATAATATAGTAGTATATCTTCGGCCTTCCAGCCCTGGCTGGCCATGTTAAAGGCACCCCACTGGCACATGCCTACTCCATGCCCCCATCCTTTGCCCGTAAACATCACGTATTTGCCTTTTTTTTCTGCCTCGAAATTAGCGCTTCTTATCAGATTTGGACCCACAATCAGCCTAAATTTATTACCGCTTAACCTGATGTCCTTGCCCTTGCCTTTTATAAGGAAATCCGTGACCCTTCCCGAGCTGTCCCTTTCCAGGATCTCAAACGAAATAATGCCAATATCATAACCCGCTTTTTTCAGCATGGACTCCAGATAATCCATTGTAAGTTCTTTCCGCCATCTGTAATGCGGCGAGATGGCGCAAAAATCACAAACCCTGGCGAGGAAGACAGGTATATCTATATTCCATAGAGTCAGGGCATCGGTCGTAGAGCCCCCGCACGTAGCATGAAAATACGCGGGAAAAACCTTATTCTCGTACATAAGCACAAGCCCCCGGGTCAGATTGACGGCGCGAGTAGTGCGCCATTTCTCGGACGTGCGCCCACCATAAACCTGAGAATACGCATCCGCTGTCAGGTCATAATATTTATTCTTACTTACCAGCTTCTGATAGAGCGCGTAAGTCCTGGCGGCTATGGCCTGGGCCTTTAAAACCTCAACAGGCCAGTTATGGTTGACCTCGTGATACAAGACGCCGTAGAGATATTCTTCCAGGTCTACATGATTAACGACGAAAAGTCTGTTATTTTTATCTTTGATGATGTCTATAGTGCCGCGGAATTGCCGGTTGTTGACATATACGCGAGCACCTGATGCCGGTAAAATCTTTATACCCTCTCCCTTAATGTATCCGGGAGAGACAGAAAATTCCCGCATATCCCTGCTTTCGCTCAAGACCTTTTCAGTCACCTGATCCATGATTTTATATGGGCCTTTTATCCGCACAGAGACATCTTCGACTCCGTCCATCACCCTTACTCTTACAGGGATGTATCTATGCGGCAGCAGAGACCCCATGGCGTAAAGACTATGCGCGCAACATAACAGGATAACAAAGAATAGTGTTGTTATTTTTCGAATCATTGCCTGCGGCCTATGAAGAACAAGATTAAAGAAATGACAATGCTCAAAAGAATGGAAGTCGTAACGGGGAAATAGAAACTTACGTTTTCTCTTTTTATATATATGTCTCCTGGAAGTTTACCTATCCATGGTATTTTTCCGGCGAAACTAAACACCAACCCCGCTATTATCAGAATGATTCCAGCGAGGATTAAAAACCTACCTAAAGTATTGATCATCATTTTACATTCGCGCGTTCAAGCTCAGAAAATACGCACCCGCAATATTTCTGTCTGTACATATCAGCTTCTTTGGCGTCTTGCTGAGAGGCCCTGAAACCTTCACGGAAATCCGCGTAATAAAATCCCAGGCCTTCCTCTTCAGCTATATCTCCTGCCAATTCTTTTATGACCTCATGATCCTGATACGGGCTTATCAAAAGCGTGGTAGTAAAGGCTTGAAACCCGTGTTTCTTCGCGAACCTGGCCGTTTCCCTGAGACGCAATCGCCAG
>JBDRBM010000016.1:0-54317 GCA_043822665.1 Candidatus Omnitrophota bacterium | reverse complement strand
TCTCTTGCGGAAAGGCTGGAGACAATATTTAACGTGGAAAGTTGTGCACCGCCAAGCTCAGGTTTTGTTATAACGTGGCATACGCGCATTTGTGTGTCAGTATATCAAATCATAAGGTTATTGTCAATATTGAACAGATTGGGGGAGGTAAGGAGTGAGTTAACGGGGGATATACCGCGATCTTGTCATTCCCGCGAAAGAGGTTATGCAGGTGTTGTTGTCCACTTACTCAGGGAAGTTTTCATCTCTTCAATCTTTGCGTGAAGATTATTCAGGGAGGCCTGTAAAAGATCTATGTCCAAGGGTTGTTTTGAAATAACCTTTTTTGCATCCTCTATCTCTTTTTGTAGATTCAGTATAACCTCTTTATTTAAACTTATGCTATTATTCAAACTTTCAGTCATGGCGTTTAATAAATAGGCCAAATCCCCCAGTTCATCGCCTTTTCTTAGCTTAATCCTCAGAGCCAGATTACCTTTTGTAATTTCATGCAAGCTTTTTTCTATTCTATATACAGGGCCGGCGATCTTATGAGAGAATAAAAGCCCTAGTATAAAAATAAGCGGTGATACAAACAAAAGATTTCTTAGGAGGGCCAGATTTATAGCCCTGAAAGTATATATAAGCCGCCCTTGCGGATATACATTGGCAAGCTTCTCCCCAAATAAGGTCCAACCCGTAGTAAATACAGTGTATCCCGCAACAATTGATGCCAGGAAGGCTAGCGTAAAGACAAGGCCTATGTACCTAAGCTGTAAGCCCTTTTTTATTATAAACGTCTTTCTTCTAAAAGTTTTCTCTATTGTCATAGCTCACCTTCTCTTCTTAAATTAACGTCTCTTCTGATAGTAAACACGATCTCTTTATTATTTTTGGCGCTGTTTATGAGGGCTATAACGCTATCCAACGATAAATATCTTGTAATATTTTTGTCTATAGCCAGAACATAATCTCCTTTTTTAAGTCCAAGAGCCCCTCCAATCTTACCCTCTACAATATCTTTTATTATCAGGCCTTCATATTCAACCCCTAATGCAATGCCTATCTCTTTAAGAAGATCGTCATAATTGGATTCCGTCGGAATAACTACATCTCTTTCTAATAGTACCTTTACCTCTGAATATCTCGGGCCTAGCAATTCATCAACAACCTCATCTGTATCTTTATAACGTATGAGCTTATGCCATATGCCCGCAAGGATATCGCCTTTACGCATCCCTGCCTTATCCGCGCTGGAATAAGACCTGACATCTGTTATTCTAAAAATGTCTCCTTCTTTGGCCAAAGACATTCCAAGGGTGCTATTCAATAAAACTGTCTTATTTTTAGTTGCTGGTTTTGTTTTATTATTTTTATTTTTCCACCAGTCCATTGCCATTGCAGTACGCTCAAGTTCTTTTTTCGCCATCCTTTCTTCCTGCCGCCATACCTTAGCATGGCAGGCAAGATATGACTCTCTTGCCTCTTTATAGCCAGGGTTCAGCTCCATTGCCTTTTTATAATAAAACGCGGCCTTGTCGTGCCATCCTTTTGATTCATAGGATCTCCCGAGTTGCATAAGATTCTGCTCTGGCGTATCATACTCAATCCTGTCTATGTCTTTTCTAAAGATATTTTTTTCTCCATCTACTGTGCTCAATGTAATCCTGTCGCTGTATTCATCAACAACAAGTCCCTTTAGTTTTGTTTTGTCTTTCATGATTATAGTATCAGCGTAAAGCGCTGGTACTATAATAAATACGCATATTATTAATGTTATTAAATGACGCATATGGTCCGACTATATCATATATATTAAAGAAAAACAAGGGTGGAAAACAAAGGCGCAGGCCTGTAAGCCGGGTTCTGTCAATCAGCGCGAAGCGCTGATTGATCCCGAGGATGCGACAAACAAGAGCATCCGAAGGATCTAGCTTCGCGCTAACCGCGACGACCATCTATCTTGTCCCTGGCATTACTGCCAGGATCGAGCAACCTACCCGCCCCGCCTTTCTGAACGGGCTATTCTTGTCTGCGGGGCCTATTTGGTTTTGCTCCGCGTAGAGATTGCCGCGTTTCACCTCACAGCCTTATCGGCCGTTACTCGTCTCTGTGGCTCTTATCCTTTTAACACAGACTACACAGCTAAAAACATCAACGTAAATCCGTTGAAGATCCGTGCATATCTATGTTAATGACGGGTATTACCCGCTACGCTGCCCTGCGGAGCCCGGACTTTCCTCATCGGCCCTAGTACCTAAATTTAAGCCGATGATCCTTAGGTGCAAAGCACCGAAGGATCATCCAACTTTAGGCCTATAAACCAACGCGGCCATCCAGCCTGCGCCTATTCTATTTTTAATGAGCTGTCTAACCTTGAATCTATTGCTTTATTGGCAAGCTTGTCTGCTGCAGAATTATCCTTTCTGTCTATGCTAATCACATCGATATTATTAAAACCTCGGGAAAGGTGCAAGAATTGTTCATAAAGAAGCTTGAGATTCTCATTTTTTACCCTGTATTCCCCTCTCAATTGCCTTGTTAATAACTCACTGTCTGATTTCACAATAACATTCTCATATCTATCTATCAGCGCTTCCTGCAGGGCATAAATAAGGGCTGTGTATTCGGCTATATTATTAGTTGCATTGCCTATAAATTTAAATATTTTCTTGACGATATTTTTGTTCTCGTCAAAAAAAACAATACCTATGCCCGAGAGGCCTGGATTTCCCCTTGAGGCGCCGTCTATAAATATCTCAATCGATCTCGACATCGTCATCCACGTAGAGTATCCTGGAACAGTTGCCGCACACCACAATACCTTCCTTGAGTTTCGCGTCGTTTACTACCTGCGGAGGCAGGTTCAAATGACAACCTCCGCATGCGCCATATTCTACCTGCACTATGGCAAGGCCTTCCCTATTTTGAAGTATACGCTCATATCCTGCCAATAATTGTTTATCAATGTTTGGGGTTATCTTTTCTCTCTCACCAGTCAGCTGCATGAGCCTTAAATCTATTTCTCTAGCTCTGACATTCATCACGTCTTTTTCTTTTTGTGAGACCTCTTCTTCTTTCTTGAATATTTCTCTTTCCTCGGACAGCATATTCCTGGCAGCATCTATACCATCCATTAATTTTATTATTTCCTCTTCAATAAGGGAGCTATCGGCCTTTGTGTTTTCTATTTCATGAGTCATTGCCGAATATTCCTTATTGGTCTTTAGCTGATATAGCTGCAGTTGCAATTTTTTAATCTGTTCTTCTTTTTGCTGCAGGCTAATTTCGTTTTCTTTTAATTTAACCTGCAATGTCTTTAAATTAGTCTCCGCTTCTTTGATGCCTGTTTTCTTGGCTTCAAGGGATTCATCTATAGACTTTATTCTTACGGGTAAATTCTCCTTTTCTGCATTCAGTAAGTGAATCTCTTTATCCAGGACCTGTATGGCCTTTAAAAAACCTATTTGTTCCTTAATATTTTTTGTCTGACCCAAAACATACTCCTAAGTTTCATCCCGAGCGGCGAGGGAAACCAGTTAACCGCATCAACTCATCTACTATGCCCCTCACAGCATACATTCAAAAATCAGAGCTGCTCGGGACAGATTTTTGCTACGCAAAAATCTGGTGGGCGATACTGGACTCGAACCAGTGACCTCTGCCATGTGAGGGCAGCACTCTAACCAGCTGAGCTAATCGCCCGGTTTAGTTGACGGTTGACAGATAATAATCTAAAAATCAAAGTTCTTTCTGTCAACTGTGAACCGTCAACTGTGAACTAAATGGTGGGCCCACAAGGACTCGAACCTGTCGCTCGCCTCCTCTAAAGCCCAGATACTCGCTCCTTAAAAAGGAAACCTGATGTTTCCTTTTTAATGTTTTTCCTTCTTCCGCGAAGGAGCTTATATGACAGGGGGAAAACAATCTTTTCCCCCTGTAACCCCCTGGTATAATCTTATTAAGGTCCGATAGTTACTGTGGTGGGCCCACAAGGACTCGAACCTTGGACCACCTGATTATGAGTCAGGTGCTCTAACCAACTGAGCTATGGGCCCCACTTATTTTACTACTTGACGGTCCAAAAGAAATGCGAACGAATGAGAGCATTTTAGTCGCCGAAGGACCTCTTGTTTATAGTTTAGTAATTATATCATTTGAAATATGTTATGACAAGGAAAAATTTATTTGGAGGGATAATCTAAGGCTGTTAGTGTCCAAATTAGTATCCATACAATAAGTTATCCACAATTGTAGGGCACGTTTAAACGTGCCCTGACGACTAGGCAAGTTCGGGGCAGGTTCGAAGAATATTACAGGTGCTACCTATATATGGCTGTTATAATAATGGCTCCTTCGTTCTCATCGCATACAATTTTTATATTCTTATTGTTTGATGATATATTCTCTTCTTTTTTTTCTCCGAGCCGCAATGAATAAAACCTGTTTATTATATCTTGAATATTTGACGGCCAGTCCTTAATCTCGGGCGCTACATTTTTTAAAAACCTGAGCATCATCGCATTGTTTAAATCGGCATTCACGGATTCTATGTCTTTAGGATAAATAAGCTTTATGGATGCTATCGCGATGTTGTCATTCTCTCCTATTATTTCTAATGTCACTAGTTTATTTTCAGATGTGCCTATGTAATGCGGTTGGCCAGAGATGTTATCTGCCGCCTTAATATCAAGAAATTCGTCGATCAAATTTGTAACCTGGGCATATGTAATTCTAGCAGGGAGAACAGTCTCTCGAACTTGAGAGACCTTGACAACAACAGGCGCTTCTTTAACCGCTTCTTTTTCAACAACTGGCTCTACTACTACCAGATGTTCGGGCGCGGGAGAAACTGGAGTTGATTTTACCGCTGTCTTAGTACTTGCAGCACAACCTGATACAAATAGGCCGATCATTATATAAAACACGAACTTTTTTATCCATTTCATAATGTCCTCCTTTTCGCATGGCGCATAGGGCACAGCGCAGAGCGTGTGGTCTTAAAACTCTTTCATTTCCAAGAAAATCGCCTTCGGCGATAACTTCCTGAGATTTTCAGTGGTTGGAATTTTGCTTTTTGAAATTCCATACCATTAATTAATTCTACTACATACGTCCTCTTTTGACAACAAGAAAATCGCCTTCGGTGGTAACTTTTTGAGAGATTTTCAGTGGTTGGAATTTTGCTTTTTGAAATTCCATACCATAAAATTATCTCTTATTTTGCCTTTGATATCCTTAACGGTTATTTCGAAATCACCATTATCCATCACATCAACAATCACAAAGTGATAAAACCCACCCTGCTCAACGGTTGTACGCAGTTTAGCGCCAGCGCCTCCAGTGATAAGCTGGTAAACTTTCCCGTGAATAGACTTGTTGTACAGATGTTCGTGGCCGCAAAAATAAACAGAAACGCCGCTATTATGGAAAATTTTCCATAATTCATCCCTCTCGGAAGGAAACAGATCTAATGATTCTCGTAAATGATGAGCAACAGGATAAGCAGGTTCATGGCCAAAAACAAAAATAATGTCTTTTTTGTTTACGGCAAGGTCGTTTTTGAGCCATTCAAGCTGAGGAGCCCCTAGCCTATGAAAATTATTATATAGGTTAGTATCAAGTATAACAAAATGGGAGTTTTTGTAATCAAAAGAATAAGCTAATTCTTTAAAACTAGCGGGGCCGTTATCTGGCATCTCAAAGAGAGATCTGAATATATCCTCTGATGTCTCGGATGTTATCTCATGATTTCCTAGGGCAATATACACAGGTATGCCGTATTCTTCTGTAAGATCTTTCCATTTAACCAATCTTCTTTTGTGTATTTCTCTGTGTTTTGACCCTGTTATAAGATCTCCCACAAAAACAACAAATTCAACGTTAGCTGCCTTAGCCTGCTCTAAAAGATTGTTTAATACATTTTTATTGATCCCGTCTTCATCTCCTCTGCTATCGCCCATTACCGCAAATCTGAAATCCGCAAGACAAGGATCGCTAATTAAGATTATGCATAAAATAAGGGCCAGACTTAACCATCTGGCCCTTATTCCAACACGACACCCAGCACCCGAAACCCGATTCACGACATTATACTTCCTGGCCAAAGGCCATCTCAAGAAAATTCTTCAACCTTCTGCTTCTGGTTGGATGTCTTAATTTTCTCAGTGCCTTTGCCTCTATCTGTCTAACCCTTTCTCTTGTTACATTAAAGATACTGCCTACTTCTTCAAGCGTTCTTGGGTAACCATCACCTATTCCGAACCTCAGCCTCAGGACCCTTTTTTCTCTCTCAGTCAGAGTGTCAAGTATTTTATCCATTTCCTCTTTTAGCATGGTATAGGCAGTAGCGTTGGCTGGTGAAACCGCTTTCTTGTCTTCTATAAAATCACCGAAATTAGTATCTCCTTCATCTCCAATAGGCGTCTGTAAAGAAATCGGCTCCTGGGCTATCTTTAATATGCTTCTAACCTTTTCAACGCTCATCCTCATCTCAGAAGCTATCTCTTCGGCCGCTGGCTCTCTGCCGTTTTCCTGCACCAGTATCCTGGAAACCCTGATGAGTTTATTTATGGTCTCGGTCATGTGCACTGGTATCCTTATAGTCCTGGCCTGGTCAGCGATAGAGCGCGTAACAGCCTGGCGTATCCACCATGTTGCATACGTAGAAAATTTATACCCTCGCCTATATTCGAATTTCTCAACAGCCTTCATCAAACCGATATTGCCCTCCTGGATAAGGTCCAGAAAAGAAAGCCCCCTGTTTGTATATTTTTTGGCAATGCTTACAACAAGCCTTAGATTCGCTTCTACCATTGCCTTTTTAACCCTGTTAAATTTCAAGGCCTTTTTTCTTATCAAAGCAAAATCTTTTTTTATCTCTTCATGTTTTTTACCAAACATGGACTCTATCTCTTTCTTTTTTCTTTCAAAAGATTTTATATTACCTCTCATCTTTCGCTTTCTCATGCGGTGAATTTCCCTGTCAATAGAATCCATTTCTGATATCGCAGCCCTTATCTTCTTAGCCAGGCTTTCTATGACAGAAGTGCAGAATTTTAATTCCAGGCAATATTCCATTATATTGCGGCCTCTTCTGGATGCGCGTATTTTACGCACTAGTCTTTCGATCTTCTTTAATATATCAGCCTCTTTTTTCACATTAGGTTCTTCTTTTATTATCTCTTCTATATTAACTTGCTGTGTCAACATTTCGCCTGCTATAGAAAGCACCGGGTCTTTTATATACGGGCAGCTCAAGACAATCCTTTTATATTCTTCTTCTGCTTTCTCTATTTCCTGGGCGAGCTTTACTTCTTCTTCTCTGGTCAGAAGCGGTATCTGGCCCATCTGCCTTAGATACATCTTCACCGGATCCTCTATGCTGGTAGGGGCATTCTCCTGCGCGGCTTCCTCTTTCTGATTATCATGCCCGCTTTTATTTGTTTCACTCTCGCTGTCTTTCTTGTGGCGTTCTTTGTACTCCTCCTCAGAATCCACAATTTCTATCTTTTCATTGTCTAAGGCGCTAAAAACCTTTTCTATCTGATCAGAAGAAATAATTTCCTCTGGCAAGGTGTTATTTATCTCCTCATAAGTCAGATGACCCTTTTCTTTCCCCAGCGCTATCAGCTTATCGAAATAGCCGTTCGTGTTCTTCGTTTTTCCTTTGGATTTTTCTTTTTTTCTCATAACTCTCTGCCCCCTGTTTTTATTAACCTGTTAAATTCCTCCAATAAGCCCTTTGCCTCATCTTTATATCCGTTCTTCTGCGCTATTGATAACCTATTCTGTATATCCTTTAATTGACGGTCTATATTTTCCTTTTTTATTACCTTTATACAATCCCTTATGTTTCTTTCCTTATCCTTTATCTCGACCTCATCGTTAATAATAAAAGATATTATATGCGGGGATACTTTGCCTTCGAGATAATTTATGAGCCTTCGCGCATCTACAAAAGCCTTCTCCGTATCGAAGCTAAACAACATCTCGATAAGCTGCTTAATATCAGGATTTTTAAAATCAAACGACTGAAGATCCTTTTTGACTACATTTACTACATTATTATCCTCTATCATGAGCCTGAGTAGTATTTTCTCAGCCGGTGATATATTGATAGATTTCTTTGTTATCTGCTGGCTGTCTTCTGTTTCTTGCCTGCTGCGAACAAAACCAATGGATTGCCTATTTCTTTTGCCTGTCTTCTTCAGTTCTTCCCATATAGCCTCTTCTCTTATGGTAAGCTCAGCTGAAAGATTCTTTATAAACTCGGCTTTTATAACAGCGTTTCTCACTCTGCTGATAGAGCTAAGCATTTCTTTAACTATCTCAGCCTTGGCTTCAGGTTCATCTATGTTAAATTTTTCTTTTAAAATGTCGAGCTTATATTCAAAAAGGTTCTTTGCCTTTTTTATAGATACATCGAAACCGCGAGGCCCAAATTTTCTTATAAAACTGTCGGGATCGTGTCCTTTTTCAAGACAAGCTATCTTCACATTCATGCCCTCTTCTAATAACAGATCCAACCCCCTGAGCGTTGCCATCTGTCCCGCCTGATCCGCATCATAAACCATGATAACGTTATTGGTATATCTCCTTAAGAGCCTTATCTGGTCCACTGTAAGAGCAGTACCCAATGAGGAGATCGTGTTATTTACCCCGTACTGATGACTGGTAATTACATCAAGATATCCCTCTGTAATTACAGCAAAACCTCTTTCTCTTATATAATCCCTTGCGAAATTAAGTCCATAAAGATGCTGAGCCTTTTTGTATACCAAGGTCTCAGGAGAATTTATATACTTTGGAAGTGAGCTATCCAGGACCCTCGCGCCAAAACCTAAAACCCTTCCCCTTGCATCGAATATAGGAAACACAAGCCTGTTTCTGAAAAGATCGTAATAGGAGTTGTCCTTGCCTTTCAAGATCAAACCCGCCTTTAAGGCAACGTCATGTTTGATGCCCCTCTGCATCAGGTAATCCGTCAGGGATCTCCACGAACTGTCAGTATAACCAAGCCTGAATTTTTTTGCTATCGCGTTTTCAATGCCTCTTTTTTCAATATAGCGCTGCACATCCGACGAAGCGGCGCGCTTTGCCAGTGAGCCGCTGTAAAAGTCTGCCGCGATATCGTTTGTAGTATAAATTGCGCTTGCAAGCGATGCGTCTTCGCTTTTTTCTTTCTTATATTCAGGAAGTTTTACGCCTGTTTTTTCAGCCAGCATCTTAACAGCGTCTATAAAATCTATCTTTTCATACTCCTTTACAAAATTAAACACATTGCCTCCAGAATTGCAGCCAAAGCAATGGTATATCTGCTTATCAGGGCTTACTACAAAAGAAGGCGTCTTTTCATGATGGAACGGGCAAAGCGCCTTGAAGTTTCTCCCAGCAGGGTTCAGCGGCACATAAGACGAGATTATTTCTACTATGTCGCACCTATCCTGAATTTCGTTTAATATGTGTTCTGAGATTTTTGCCATAATTGAGCTATCAGCTGTCAGCCTTCAGCTGTCAGCTGTTGAAGGCTGACCGCTGAAGGCTGACAGCTCATTGTTATTTCGTTCTAGAAAATTTTCTAAACCCTGAGCAGGGAATTATCTTAAACTTGTCCTTTTTCTCCAGCTCATCAAGTATGATGTTTAACCCTATGTTATCGCTAGCAATATGACCTGCTATAATTACGTTCATATGTTCTTCCTTGGCTTTATTAAAATGATCTTCACTAAGGTGCATGCATACAAGCGTTGATACGCCTGCCTGGGAAAGTTTGGCAAATATGTTTTTCGAGCCTTCTGTCCCGCCTGTCATATCAACAAAAATCTTACCCGCCTTACTTGAAGAGAAACCCCTTATGATCTTTGGCGAAGCCCCCTGCTTTGCTGACTCTCTGTACTCAGGTATAGTACTTAGTATCTCTATTATATCTCCCAATGTATCTGGCATTTCCTTATCCATCATTTTTTGCAGATATGACGCCACGCAGTTATCTGCGGGGGTATGGCATGTCATGAAGGCCATATCCAAAAGCCTGGCCGCATCCACTGAACGAAAGTGGTTGGCTGGCAGGATCTTTCTTTCAACTTCCTTAATACGATCTAACATCAGGGATTCAGCCACATTTATAGGCACTCCCATCTTATTCAATATATCAATCTGCATATACATCACATTATAAAAACCTGCAAGCGCCAAACCTTCCGGGTGATGAGAGAACAAAAGGTCTATCTGCGCGCCTTTTTCTTTTAATCTCTCAGCCAAAAGCACCTCACCTATCTCTATATCTATACCCACGAGAATAGCCTTGACTTCTGTATCCTTTTTCCCGTACACAATACGCGTATCACTATACGGATGGACAAGTCTCTCCTGATCATAAGATTCCTTTTCAAGCTTGTTTAAACCTTCGAATTCCTTTTTTGCCCTTAGTAGCTCTTTTTTTACCTTTTCTTTGCCCCGAGGGTCCTTATTCATGCCAAAATTCACTACTGTATTGTAAATATCAACGAGTTTCATCCATTCCTCCTGTTTCAATCTTCCAGCCGGATTATTTTCTCAATAGTTTTACCAACGGTGTATCTATCTTAGTCCAAGGATATAAATTAATCCCAATATCGTATGCGGCCGGAGCAACGTCTGTGACATATTGGCTTAACATCGACTTTTCTCTGGCGCTTCTAGATAAATACTCCACATGGCTATTAATAAATAACACATATATCAGGCTTATCAATAATACCCCGCGGCAAAAACCAAAGGCCAAACCTATTATCTTGTTGGAAAAGGAAGCGTTTTCACGATTTGACAATAAATTAGCCGCTGTGGCAATCAATTTAAATATTAGAATTATGGCTAAAAATATAACTATAAACGAGATGATGTCTAGACTTGCGCCATTCCACTTGATGCGATCTGATAGAAAACTACCTGCTAAAGCGTAATTATTAAAAGAAAAGATAAATGCGCTAAAAAGACCTGTTAGCCTGAAAAACTCAGACAAAAGGCCATTTTTAAACCCTATGTAACCTATTCTAATTAAAAGGGTTATAAAAAGGATATCAACCCAACCAAATTTTGTAAGAGACATAAATTAAAACGAGGAACTAAATTAGATATGGGTGAAGTATACCATACGCTTTTGAATTTGTCAAGGTAAGCTGGCTACTAATAAGCCTGTCTTTTAAATTGTCAGGCCCATCTATATATACCTTTATATATCTATCAGTATACCCCTGCAGATTACCGTCCTGCGCCCTCCTGCTCTCTACCAGCACCTCTACTTCTTTATCTATAAATTTATCAAGAAACTCAGTGGATAATGCCGCCGCAATTAAAAACAGCTTTTTTTCTCTCTTTCTTTTTACATCCAAAGTCACATCATCCCTATAGTCATATGCCTCCGTGCCCTTTCTTTTTGAAAAAGGGAATATATGCATGCGCATGGGCCGCACTGTTTCTATAAAATCCACGGTGTTCTCAAACCTCTTTTCTGTCTCACCAGGAAATCCTACCATCACGTCTGTGCTTATAGCTATATCAGGAACAGCGCCTCTTAGGTTATTAACAACACCGATGTAATCTTTTGCCTTATATGGCCGTTTCATCATCTTTAATATACAATTGTCGCCGCTCTGGAACGGGAGATGCAGGTGTTTACAAAGCCTCCTCTGCGACTCAAGCTGATTTATTAAATCATTATCGATGTCTTTTGGCTCTATGGAACTTAACCTTAATCGCCAATCTCCATTAATATCGCATAGCACCTTGATTAATTTTGAGAGATTCATGCCATTTTTTATATCCTTTCCATAGGCGCCAAGGCATATACCGGTTAAAACTATTTCTTTAACTCCTTTTGTTATAAGTTGTAAACATTCATCCACTACATTTTCAACAGGCCTGCTTATTGACCTTCCTCTTACAACCTTTACCTTGCAGTACGAACAGGTATTATTACACCCGTCCTGGACCTTTACAAATACCCTAGTGTGGCCTTTGAATCCGCTAATGCTTGGGCTGGAACCTGAAGGATAAATCCCGGACGCTGGATTAATAACATTCGCTATGCGATGCTTATCTTTATTCTTAATAATATATCGCACACCTTTGAGCTTAGACAAATCAAACTGGCCATCTTCCACCATGCACCCTGTTGCGATAACGCATTTTTGTTCATTCAGGGCCCTTCTAATCGCCCTAACTGATTTTGAGTCGCTTATTGAAGTCACGGTGCAGGTATTAACCACACATATATCCGCCTCATCAAGCCCGGATACCTCCGTGAACCCGCTTCTTGAAAGATCCTCACGTATAATCTGGGACTCGTACTGGTTTACCTTGCAACCAAGTGTCTTTATAAAGAATGTCTTCATTTTTCTATAAGGTATATATCGTGATTATTAAGCCGCACGGGTTCACTTTTGAGGGCCTCGTCCTCGTGAAGCCCAGGTATAAAAACCTGGCAGCGGCAAGACAGGATGCCAGAAGAATTACCCAGAATACTTTTATTCTTTTGGTCATTTAAACCGGCCTTTCGCGGCCGCCTCAAGCTGGCCCACGGCTATCTTCATGTTTTTTCTCGCTATCTTGTGAAATGGGTTCAGCATCAACGCCTTTCTAAAAGCGGCTATCGCCTTTTCATATTGTCCCTGATTCGCATAGGATATCCCCAGATTATTATAGGCGTCTACGTCGTTCCTTTCCTCGTCTATTGCCAGCGTAAACTCAATCGTGGCATCACTCCATTTTTCCTTTTTTAGATATAATGTGCCGAGATTGTAAAAAAGATCCCCTCCTGTAATCCTGGAATAACGGGCATCCTCCAGTATATCAATCGCTATATCCACGAGCCCTATGGTCCCGTAAAAAGAGGCCCTGTTTATGTAGTCCCTTAGGACAGTGCCTTTGTAGCCGCTTCTATCAATTTCTAAATAGACCTCTTTCTTTTCCAGGTCTATACTGTGACTGTTTATTAAATCCCGGTTTATTTCGTCATTCCTTACAAATACGCATACCTTGCTGTCAAAGAACACAAGTTCCCATCTGTCGCTATAATATAAATACGGTATAAAACGCGTGAGGTTGCCCATGCTCAGGGAAAAATCCAGGAAAACAAAATTTATTCCGTACTTCTCTACTATCCTCTCGAACAACCTGAAGTCATTTAACGGGGCTATGTATTGTTCTCTTATAAAATTCACACCGTAAATCGTATTTCTGCCATCCAAAAAGACCTTTTTATGCGGGTACAGCCTCCATATAAGGTAGCACCCACTCCCGTAATCGTTAAACATGTTGCCTTTTATCCCGGAACTGATAACAAAATCAATTGCGTCGTCGGGAAAAACCACCTTGCCCATGCCGACCCTGAGATTGTTATGCGCCCTTACATAATGCCTGCCTGAAAATATATCAGAGCATAGCAAAACCATGTATACGCACAGAAAAACCGCCATGGTCTTGACCAGTATCTTCTTAGCGCCCTCGGTGATAATCTTTAACCCCATGCCTTCAGAATATCTTACGATGCAGGGTGCAATCGCGATGCCGTAGAATAAAAGATGCCTGCGCGAACTTAGCGAGAGATACAGGAATACGGCGAATATTATAATATGCGCCGATGGGATAAATCTCCCCCTGAACACAAACACAAAAAAGCTTATCAAAAGGAAAAGCCGGTAATAAGGCATGTCGCCGCTATTAAGAAGCATATCCCTGTCAACGCTGGGAAGCCACTCCCTGATAAAATACATCTGGTTCAACTCCCTTATGGGAAAAAGGATAGCATTATATCCGTATGGCGTGATTCCGGCGGAGATAAGAACAGCTATTCCCACAAATAACAACCTTTTGTATTTTTTATTATTCACGCTCGTATTGTCGCGGAATTCCCTTAAACGCCTGTCTATGAATTCGCCCAGGATATAAGCCCATATAAGAAATATCCCTGTGATCGCCGCGCCGTGCAGGTTTACCCATAATACCTGGAGTGGGATCAAAACATACAGCCACTTTTCTTTTTCGGGCGTCCGGCCGTATTTATACCCATCCAGCATAAACACAAACACTGAGAAGAGAAAGGCTGAAAACACAAGAGGCCTGACCAGGAATCCTTCCTGGGAAAATAATATAATCAGTAGCGTCAGAAAAACATACAAAAGCCAGTTCCTGCCGTTATACGCATTTTTAAACATCATCATGAATGCAAGCAGGATCAGCGCAAGCTGTAAAAATATCAGGCTATTGAGGCCAAGTTTACTGTAAAAAAAGTAAAATATCATCTGCGACAGCCACTGGTGATTGAGCCACGGCCTGCCTTCTATGGTATAAGAAAACTTGTCTGTGCTCATGACCCGCATATCCTTTGCCATGAGTTCCCCGCTTTTTAGATGCATCCACACGTCGTTATTGTCTACGGGATGGATCAACAAAAGCACCAGCACCAGAAATATCAGGGATATTAGTATATTTTTCATATATTCAACCGAGAAACTCTCTGGCAGCCTCGTAAACACTGTCCACACTGATTGCCAGAAGGCATTGATTATGATTACATGGCGAACGGCGGTGATTAAATGCAGACAGGCACGGGCTGCAGGCAAAGTCTGCATAAAAGACCTTTGCCTTTTTTGAAAGAGGCGCGTAACAGACAGGTGTCTCAGGGCCGAAAAGCACTATCATGTTGATATTGGCCAACGCGGCAAAATGCACAGGACCACTGTCGTGGGTTATAAATAAATCTGAAATGAAAAACAGGTTCAGGAGTTCGGCAAATGTAGTCTTTCCTGTAAGGTCCAGATATCTCTCGTGAGTCGTAATGCCGGATAAAGCCGAGATCTCTTCTCTTTCAGGCTTAAGCCCTATGGTTACTATAAAAACATTGCTGTCTTCCAGCAATCTCTTAGCAAGGGACACATATCTATCTATCGGCCATGCCCTTATAGGCAACAGCTTTCCCTTAAGCGGATTTAATACTACCAGTTTTTTGCCTTCTTGCAATCCGCCTTTTGCTTTCGCGAGGCTGCGCCGCATCCTGCCCATTGCGTTTGCGTCAAGTTTTATTTCAGGGAGAATTGGTTTTAACCCTCTTAAATCTTTTTTAAGTAATGGTCTGACACTTTTCTGATCCGTTAGGCATTCCACCAGGCTTATAAAGTTAACGCTTATGTGCAGGCGCGCGTTATAATACACCTTTAGATCGTGAAGATCGCCCCTGTAAAGCCCCTCCTGGAAAAACTGGTGGAATCCTGCCTTTGTCCGCGCTCCGCTCAGATACGCCAATATCGCGCTGAACCTTGAAAAAAGCTCCATATCTATGGTTATGTCCACTGCCTCGCGCCACAGCCTCGTCAAACACCCTATGGTATCTTTTATTAAAACAAACAGGTTATTATCCCTGATTGTTAAAATATCGCGTTCCTCTATAACACCCAGGGCCCGAACGCCATCTATATTTCTTTTAAATATCCAGAAATAGATGCGCACCCGCGGAAACATTTCTTTCGTCTTCATAATCGCTGAATACGAGAGTATAGCGCTTCCCATTTCCGAGAGTTCTATAAAAACTATATTTTTCGGAAAATGTCTTTTTTTTCTGCGCGGAAAAATAATTTTTCCTATACGGTTCAGGATAGAAAAAATAAAGCAAATTGGTATCCCAGCCCAGAAATCTATCTTTCTCGCAAGATTGATATTCACATCCTACATCCTGTCTTTTGAAAGTAATACCTGCCGAAATTCAGCAGGCCTTTTATTCTTGCTCTAATGTCATGAAATGATTTCGGCTTGAATGCCTGGGAAATTATATAACCCGGCCTAAGGTAAAAGCCGCAAAGAGACTTGTCTATGGCCCTGTTCATGTCTTCGCATGAGAGCCCTGGAAAATTCACTATAGTCCTTTGTTCTCCGCTCGGGTCTACCCATTCGTGCCAGTCTTTAGCAATAATGTAATTATTGCTCTTGCACCAGGAGTAATGCTCTGTGCCCGGATAAGGGCAGAGGCCGCTGAACTGGAGTGTATCAATAGGCAGGCTCGCGGCAAACCTTGTTGTATTCTTTATAGAATCTCTTGTCTCTCCTGGTGCCCCGATGACAAAACATCCGTGCACTGATATCCCGGCCTGCCTGCAAAGCCAGGCAAACTTTTTCATGGTATCAGTAGAGATCCCTTTTTTGATAGCCGCCAACATCCCTTCATCCCCTGACTCAAAACCAACACACATCATCCTGCATCCTGATTTTTTCATCAGCCTTAAAAGCGAGATATCAAGTATATCGGGCCTTGCGTTACATGCCCATGAGATCCTTATTCTTCCGTCTATCATACCCTGGCATATTCTTTCCAGTCTCTCGCGGTATTTTCCTAGAGTAAGCGTGTCATCTTCGAACATGATCTCTCTTAATGAGGGGAAAAGTCTTATATTGCTCTTTAACTCATCCAATACATTTTTCGGACTCCTTGCCCTATAAGACCTTCCATACATCACCTGAGGCATAAGGCAAAAACTGCACCTGCCCTCACAGCCACGGCCTGTAATAATAGTAAGGAAAGGGTTTCTTTTGGCCGGAGCGTAATAATCTCCTGTGTCTATATGATGCCATGCGGGAAAAGGTAATTTATCCAGATCTTCGATAAATGGCCTATCAGGGTTATGGATTACCTGGCCGTCCTTAAGATACGATATGCCTCTTAAATCCGTAAGACTGCCTGAATCAGCAAATTCCTTTAATGTATAATCATACTCTCGCCTTGCTACAGCGTCTAAAAAAGCCCTTCCTTTTTTTAAAGTATCATCTGGCTCAGCGCTCACATGCGGCCCAACCATTATTGTAAAAACCCTGCCCGCGGTCTCTCCTTTGCACATCCTTGCGTAATCAAGGTCAGAATATATAGAAGGCGTGGTAGAATTAATAATAACAGCGTCTGCGTTAAATTCTTTAAGAATACCGCGGGTCTCTTCCTTGGAAATGTTTCTGGCCGCGCCATCGATAAATTTACAGATATGGCCTTCTCTTTCAAGCACAGCTATTGCCGTGCAGAGATAATCCGGATGACGCTGCTCTCGCGCCCTAGACTTTGCAAACCATCTCGCGGTCTTGCAAAACCCTTTCCCATACGACGGATTTAAGAACAATAACCTCATATCACTCTCTCTCCAGCTATGCAGTAAAAGAGCATGCCGAATTGCCTGCCCAGGAGCCGCTCTGGCGAAACCCGAAATGGCAATACGTTTATGCCTCCGATTAAAACTATGCTTAGGCCATTTCTCAAATGAATCCTGGTAAAATCTCCAATAGTAAATGGCTGCTCTTTGATATTCATGTAAAAAGGCCTTACAACTGACCACAAAGAGCGCTTGTTAGGCACAAAATTTATTAAATACCCTTTATCTTTTTTCATTGCCTTCATGTTCAAAACAATCCTATCCTGCTTATTCTGTGAATAATGCTCTAACAGGCCGTCGCTAAAAATAATATCAAACTTTGTATCCAGCGCCTTTTTTAAAAGATCGGCCTTGATATATGCCCTTGCCTTGCCTTTTGTGACATGCCTCGTAATAGACAACGCCTTTTCTGAATAATCTACCGAAGACACGTCACATCCGCAGGCTATAAAATAAGACGAAAAAAAACCTGTCCCGCTCCCCGCATCAAGAACGCGCATACCAGGCCTTACATATTGTCCTAAAATATTTATCATGCGCCTCTTTGCCCAGGAATAAACCGGCTTATCTCTCTTTTCCCAGAAAAGGTCCCACTGTTCATCCGCGCTATTTTCCGATAATCCAGAATCTGATAAACCCAAGCATACCTCCCGCGATGCGCACAAAAGCCCGTATAAACGTAACAAAAGAAAATGCCATATAACGAAAATCCCGCTCTCTAAAAGATATCCTGAAAGCAAGCGGTAATTGAATAATATATAACGCTACGGCCAAAGCCCCCGCCACTAATCCTTTTTCAAAGCCTCCTAGTAATAAAAATAACCCTAGGGACAAAACCAAAAAAACTTCTGCGAAATCCTTCCAATAACCGTAATCGTCTTTTGTTATCATGGAGCGGTTTTTCTTGTAAATCTTCAGCCTCCAGTAGCCATGCTTGAATTGAATCATAATATACTTCCAAAATCTCAGAATATTGTTATGGCCTGTAAGGGCGCTCTTTTCAAAATATATCCTGTAACCTTTTTTTATTACGCGATAAGATAGATCGCTGTCTTCGCCGCTGGCATGGGAGTATCCAGGGTCAAAACCGCTTAGCTCCTCAAGTACGCTGCGTTTTATTAAAACATTGTATGTGCCGAACGAATTTATGTACTCTGGCATCATAAAATGTCTGTAGCGTATCTCAAAATGCACAAATTTATCCAAAAGATACCGAGAGCTGTCAACAGCATAACTCCCTGCCACAGCTGCTACTCCTTTTTTATCACAGTGCTGCACCAATTTGGAAACCCAGTCCCTATATGGCGCACAGTCCGCGTCCGTAAAACACACGACCTCGCCCCTTGAATTTCTCCAGCCATTATTCCTGGCAAAGGCAGGGCCTTTCTTGTCCTGAGATATATATCTGACTGGAAACCGTCCTACAGCTTCCCTTGTATCATCTTTTGAACCATCATCGACTATTATTATCTCTATCCGGTCCTTAGGATATTCCTGCTCTAAGCAGGCTGCTATAGCATGGCTTATAGTATGCCCGGCATTAAAAGCCGGGATAACAATAGAAACAAAAGGAACACTCACAAGCCAGTCCTTTCGCTGTCCGCATCATCGGCCCTTTTCCTAAAACAAGGGTCTGTCTTCAGGATATTCTTCCATTCCCTTTTTTGACACCTAAGATATTCATCATCCATGGTCTTTTTATAAAATTCCTGATAAGCGCAGACTAGGTTATGCCTAAAATTCAAATTAGCCGGCTCTATCGATATTGCCATGCAGTAGCTCTCCACTGCCATGACAGGCTTATTGAAATATGAATATATATTGCCTAAATTGTTATATACCTCGCCTTGCTGTCTATTAAGTTTAAGAGATTGTCTCAATACATTTTCACCGTCGCTGAACCTTTTATTTTTTATATAAAGAAAAGCTAAGTCATTGTAAAACTCATAACCTACAGTTATCAAAGGCATGACCTTTTCGTATTCCTGCAATGCATCTTTAAACCTGCCCTGTTCTCTGTATATATTCCCCAAACATAAATACGGTTCGTAACGGTACGGCCGTAGGGCCTTTACCTCTTTAAAGGCCTTGACAGCATTTTCCGTATCCCCTTTTTTTCCGTAAATAAAGCCAAGGGTGTAATAGGCCGGGTAATAATCGGGATCGATGGCGAGGAGTTTTTTTATAGTCGCGAGCGCCTTTTCGTTTAAACCAATGTCTACATAGGCACGGCTCAGATTGTTATATGCTTGGGCATAATTTATATCTAACTTTAAGGCCTTTTTAAAACACATTATCGCGCTGGCGTATTTTTTTAAAGCTGTATACGCAATGCCCATCTTGTTGTATGCCTTTTTATACCGCGGGTTCAGGGATATGCTTTTTTTACAGCATTCCAGCGCAGATTCATAATCCTTCTTGGTGTAATATGACATGGCCAGATTATTCCACGTCAAAAAAAGATAGGGGCTGTTTTTTTCGTATTTTAATACATTATTAAAAAGCGAGGATGAATCTTTCCACACCATGGAATAAGACATGGTAAATACCGAATAATAGGCCAAGAACAGGATAAACAGGACATTCCTGGCTATTTTTCCGTAGCGGCGCCCTATAATCTCTATAAAAAAAATACTTACTATTATGAATATGCCTACGGATGGTAAATACAGCCAACCCTCTCCGAAAAATACAGAAATAGGGTATATATTGAGTACTGGCACAATGGCTATGAAAAACCACGACAGCCCGAACAATACCATCCTATTATTATCGTACAATTTCCTGCAAGCCATAAAAAAGGCGGCCAGAAACACAACTGAGGCGAATATTTTTATATTAAGAATCGAATACGAGGGGTTTATATGCCAGTCCATGTGAAGCGGGAATGGTATAAAAAAAAGCCGCAAATATCTGGCCACAACTTCTATGTCAGTAATCATACGGGCATAAAATGGGACAAATGCCGTAGAGGCCTGTTGCAAGATATCGTCTCCTCTAAGATAAAAAACCCGCGTCCTTATTGCCGCATACAATAGTATCAATAAAAAATACGGCAACGTCATGCGTAATCGCGCATAACATTTTTCTCTATCTGAGTAAGAGACTATTAACATCAATAAAAATGGCACTGTCAATGCCATCTCTTTTGAAAACAGAGAAGATACAAAAAATAGAAGCGACAAAAAATAGAATATTTTTCTATTAACCTTTGTAAATTTAATAAAGCACAACATTGACAGAAAACCAAAAAATACAGCCAACAGGTCTGCCCTGGCAGATATGTAAAACGTTATGCCTGATATCATGGGCGCTATGCCAAAAATAAGGCATGTAAATAACGCTATTTGAGGGGAAAGGCCGATGCCCATCAAAAGAAGATATAATATTACAGAGTTAAGCATGTGGAGTATCAAATTTGTAAGATGATAGCCGAATGGATTCAACTGCCAAAGTGAATAATCGAGAATGTAAGAGCAAAGCTGTAAGGGCCTGTAAAAATTGCTTTCTTTCTCATTGCCCTTATATAACTGGTTTGTAAATATCTCCTTTAACCAGCTAAAACTTTTTATGAATGGGTTGCTGACTACAAGGTCATAGTCGTCCCATGCAAAATCATTAGCAAGCGAGCTTATAAATACTATCAGTATAATCAGGATTATGAACAGTATATCTCTTCTTTTATTCATCTGCATCCAATATCAGAGACAGGTTTTCAATAAAGTCTTTATTTTCGGGCGATAGCGACAGGGCCCTTTTTATAAAAATAAGCGCCTTGGCTTCCTGGCCCCATTTGTAATAAACGCGTCCCAGTTCATTGTACAAGAAAGGGCTGCGATTGTTATATATCATTGCCCTTTTGTAATCCAGTTCAGCGATGGCATAGTTCTGTTTCAAAAGCTGGATATATCCCCTGATCCTGTACCCAGTCGCAAAGCGCCCGTTGTCTTTTATTGATAAGTTGCACTGTCTCATAGCAAGATTCAGGGCATGGGGTTCGCCCTCGTTTACATAACTATCTGCGTAAGACATTGCAAGGTTGGTCCTATCAAAAAAACGCACCCTGTCCTCTTTTGCCCTGAAACCGGCATATGTAAGGTCTGGCTCAAGAATTGCATATAAAAATATCAGGATTACAGTAATAACCAGAAGATTCTTATAATTCCTGTCCTTTATTGTTTCAAAAATGTAATACGCCCCGTATGACGCGAACATAATAAAAAATGGTATCGCAGGCAACCTGAACCTTGACTGGATGTGAAACAGGATAACAGAACCGCTTAAGACTGCAATAAAAACATAGGCTAGGACGGCCTTTTGCCTTTTTATAACGCTCAAGATTATACCTATCATGAAAAGAGCGCACACGAACTGAAAACTAAAAAGAGGCAAGCGTAAAACAGTCGGGAACTCTTCCCGATAGAGATAGTAATTTGTATTGGAAGGGGCCTCGTAGCCATTAAAAAACATCCATATCTTTCTGGCATAGAGCCTCAGGTATTCCCGTGGCCTATTTTTAACCTCGTTTAAAAAAATATTTGCCATTTTTTTTACGCTTCCTCCTGAGCGGCCCTCCAGCCTATGGTATTCAGGAGACCAGACAACATCCACACCCGAAGAGGTATGTGTGTTACCAACCCAGAACGCATTCACCTCTTTTGAAACCCGCAAATTTTTATTGCCTGAAACTAAATAATTCCTGACAAGCACGGGTGTCAGTACAAAAAATAGTCCCAGCGTAAATATTAAAACGCATTTTAGAGCTCTTTTAAACGGCCTTATAGATACTAAAACAAAAATGATAATGAACGGGAAAAGTATGTTTTGTCTCGTAAGGATAGAAAGCCCCAGGACCAAACCCGACACTAACCACAAGATAGGCTTATCGCCTCTGTGCGCCCTTACTAACAGGTAAAAAAGAAAGATATTTATGGATGTAAGAAAACTGGCTCTAAGGATAAGCGCATCGTAAAAAATAGATATAGCATAAAACGCAAAAATAAAGGCCGCTATATAAGCGGCGATTTTATTAAAAATCTCTTTTGTGACCTTATAAAGAAGTACCACGCTGACAGAAGTCAGCATCGCCTGTATAAGATAAACCCAAAAATGATTCCAGCCAAATACCCTGTAAATAACCGCTAAAAAATATGAATAGAGCGGCTCTTTCCCGAATATCTCGTTCCCGCCAAACCAATTGCCAGAAGCAATAAAAATCCCCGTCTTATCAAAGCCATACTGGTCAAAAACATTGGAACGAATAAGATATTCTGTTAAGGGAAATTTTAAAATCTGGAAGATATATAAAACTCTTATTAAAAAAGCCGCGAGGAAAACAAAAAAGATTAAACGCTCATTCTTTTTAACTGCTATACTCATAATTTAGACATGATAGTATATATATAGCGGCTGTCTCCACCCTTAAGACTAAAGGCCCAAGCGAACACACAGTATAACCATGGCCCCTGGCCTTAGTAATCTCTTCATGGCTGAAATCACCTTCAGGGCCTACAAATACTGAGATGCGCGCGGGTCTTGAACTTTCTAATATCTGTTTTAGAGGCTTTGCGTCCTTATCCAGCGCAGCAAATATAATAAGATCACTATTACCTGATTCGCTCAGACACTCTTCAAAACTCCGAATATCTACTATAACAGGCAATGTAGACCTGCCACACTGTTTTGACGCTGTCATGGCAATCCTGGACCAGCGCTCCTGTTTGTTCCCCGCCTTGCCTGTTATCGCGGGGATAGTCCTCTCCGTAATCATAGGCGTTACGCGCGTTACGCCAAGTTCCACGGCCTTTTCCACTATCAGATCCATCCTGCCTTTTTTGGGAATAGCCTGATAAAGGGTGATGTCCGGCATGATGTCTTTTTTTATTTCTATTTTCCGTATGATATCAATGACTACGGATGACCTGTTGATGTCTTTTATCCTACCCAAGTATTCCATGCCTGTGCCGTCAAAGACACCCACCTCTGAGCCAGGCACCAGGCGCATCACATCCCGTATATGGCGCAACTCGCCCCTGTCTTTTATTTCTATAATATTCTTTTCAGGATATACGAATTCGGGCGAAACGTAAAATCGCATGGATTTTTTATGATGTCTGAATTAGGCAAAGTAATCTCTGCCAATCTATCAAACCTGTTAATTTCTGCGAAACCATACCATCGCACCCAAGCATAGAATGGCGTAGCAAGATGGTGCCCTTCGACGCGTTCGTCGCTCTGCTCCTCACTTGCTCAGGACTATGGTGAGCCGTTCGACGCGCTCACGATGCTCCGAACGGTGCTGAGCACAGTCGAAGCACAAGTCCTGAGTGAAGCGAAGGACGCGTCGAACCATGGTGGACCTGAGCGGGGTCGAACCGCTGACCTCCTCGTTGCGAACGAGGCGCTCTCCCAGCTGAGCTACAGGCCCCGCACCAAAATGTCCGATTCTAAAAATCAGGTATTTTGGTGCGGGGCAGGCCCAAATTTGCGAAGCAAATTTGATCCTGAAGCGGCGTTAAATAATCCGACGTATAGGAGGATTATAGCCGCTGAAGGACCTTTAATCTAAGCCAACTTTTATTATACCATCTTTGATAAATAAGGGCAACTTTACCATAAAGGGATCCTGTAAAATAGTTTGCTGACTTTTAGACTTATCCACACTGTAGGGCACCCTTAAGGGTGCCCTACAGTGTGGATAAGTTATCAATCATCAAATGCAAATGTCAACAGAGTATTTTTCAATATCTTAAAGGCTGGTACCCCCCCCCAATTATAGTGCTTAGATAAGGGGGCTGTTATTAGGCGAGGTGATTTCCCCATCTTTACTTATATCGTAAAGATAATCTCCGTAAGATGCTGGCGCGCCAGGCACCCTTTGGGCCCTGGCAATAAAATCATCGTCATCAGCGGACACAATCGTGTAATTAAAATAACGCGCTGATGAATCATTGGGGTCTTCTATGTTCAGGCTGTCTATATCTGAAGAAAACGTGTTATACGACAAGGAATATCTCTCCTGGGCAGCCCTAATAAAATTCAAATTGCTTACAGCCTCATCCATCTTTGCCTTCTCCAATGTCTTAACAAGCATCGGCAAAGCAAGCGCAGTAAGAACTGCGATTAATACAGTCACAACCAATATTTCCACTAGAGTAAAGCCTTTTCTATTCATCTGTCTTTTTTATCACAATTTTATGGCTAGAATGAGGCTATGCGGGGATAACACGCGGAATAAAATGTAAGCGGATTGTCCTCATCTTTATAATAGCCTGTTAACGAAATAGTCAATAGATTTCCGTCTAAAACAAAACTTCCTCCGGATACAGTAATTTTTGGAACTAAGGATTCTTCAAAGGTACCATCCCCGTTGCTATCAAACTTAAGTTCCCCGTCCTCGATCTTATAGGCAAGATCTGTGCCATCATGGCGAACAGTGAATTCTAAGTTTCCGGGGCTTATTACTATGGCGGGATTATTTCTATCACCTATCCCTGTCATTACATTTTTATAAATATGATCGGCAGCATATTGCAATTCATATGAAATTATTACCTTCTTACTCGAAGCTAAATAAAACACCCGGCTCGCGTTATACAAAGAATAAATACCCAAAAATATCACGCTCAAAAGAAGCACTGATAACTGAATCTCCACTAACGTCATGCCTTTTTTATTACAAAACTTTGTCATCTCTATAGATTTTCTATTGTCTCCTGCCATGTAACGGTAACGGTTACTGTTTTATATGGGTCAGTATCAAGACCTGATATTTCATATGTAAGAGAAGGGGTTAAATTTGCCATATCTACAGCCTTACTTGTGATAATCCCTGTTTCATCATAGACAGTGCCTTCTTGCATGTTAAGAGAGGCATATTGATAATTGGTATTACTTCTGAGTTTATCTAACACCTCTCTCGCAAAATTAAATGCCTGTAACCTGTGTCTCTCGCGATTGAAAATATATTGGGTCGCCACAAAGGCGCTAAACATGCCTGCCGCAAGTATCGCCACAATAAGAGTTGAGATTACTATCTCAATAAGCGTGAAGGCCCTCTTACTCATTCCGTTAGAAATCTTTGGTAAGCATCGCGTAAACATCTCTTCATTAAAATTTTTAACAAGGTTCATTTTTTTGTCAGGGATACCAGTTCTTGAGGATTAGTGCTTCTTGAATAGGCCTCTTCCCATGTTATTGTGTTTTTATTATAAAGCTCGGCAAGAGATTGGTTCATAGTGCACATTTCATATTTCCGGCCCATTTGAATCAAGGAATATATCTGGTGGAGGCCATTTTCTCTAATGAGGTTTTGTATTGCTGGAATTACATTCATGAGCTCAACTGCCAGGACCCTTCCTTTCTGGTCCTTTTTTGGTATCAGCTGCTGCACAATCACTCCTACAAGCACCATTGAAAGCTGTATACGCACCTGCTGCTGTTGATACGCGGGAAATACATCGATTATCCTGTTTATGGCATGAACCGAATCTATTGTATGAAGCGTGGCAAATATAAGATGGCCTGTTTCTGCCAGGGTTAGAGCGCCTTTTATGGTATCAAGGTCCCGTAATTCACCTATGAGGACAATGTTAGGATCCTGCCTAAAAACATGCTTTATGGCTTCATGGAATGAGCTGGTATCCGTTCCTAACTCCCTTTGATTTATAGTGCTCTTTTTATGTTTGTGCAAATACTCAATAGGGTCTTCTATGGAAACAATATGACATGAACGTTTTAAATTTATATATTCTATCATGCTGGCCAGGGTAGTAGATTTTCCGCTGCCGGTTGCTCCTGTAATCAAAACCAGCCCGCTGGGCCTGTCTGCGAATAACTTTACGGCCTTGGGCAAACCGAGCTCATCTAGTCCTGGTATCTCAAAGGCAATAAGGCGCACTGCCATGGCTATTGAACCGCGCTGTCTATATATATTTATCCTAAAGCGGCCCAGATCTTTAAGGCCAACGGATGTATCTAGTTCTTTTTCGCGTTCAAAACTTTCTTTCTGTTCTTCTGTCAGGAGGTTATATGCCAAATCTTTTGTATCTTGCGGGGTTAAGGGCGGGAATCCGGTCAATAGATGCAATCTTCCATCTATCCTTAATTGAGGGGCAAGGCCTACTGTAACATGAAGGTCCGAAGCCTTCTTTTCAACCATCAAATTTAGCAGGTCTTTTAGCTGCATTACAATCGATTAGCTTGGGGTGTTCGCTAATGGCGCGGATGATCCACGCAGGCTTTATATAATCAACTACATACCGTTCGAATCATCAAAAATACCGTCTTTACTCATCTCATAATAATAACCATTGTAAGGACTTGGCGCATCATTTTTTCTTTGCGCCCTGGATGTAAAATCAGTTGTAGCGCCTTTAGGCGTTTCTATTGTATACGTAAAATATGTATTGGTGGAATTAGGGTTTTCTATATTAAGTATCCTGATCCCAGCTTCTTTATCTCCGCCGTCTTCTCCTGAAAAATAGCCATGCTCTAAAAAATATATCTTCTGCCCTGTCCTTATGAGATTTAAATTGCTCATTGCCTCGCCAATCTTGGCCTTTTCTATGGTCTTGACAAGCATAGGCAATGCCAGGGTAGCCAGCATGCCAAGTATTATAACTACAATAAGTAGCTCTGTAAGCGTAAAGCCTGTCTTATCTCTAAAAAATTTTATCCTGAATGTTTTAACCATAAGATATTATTTTTACGCTTGTGGCCCACCTAATGCGCTGGACTTATAAAGCCTGCCTGTGCTCGGCGTGCCTGCGTCTGCCTGTGTCTGGGTCCATTGAACCCAATACGCGGCCTTGTCAACCCTATCAGCCCTTATAGTGTAGTTTTTTAGAGAAGCACTGCTGGTATCTGTAAGCGTGTAGGTAAACAGCGCGTTTGCATCATCATTGGGGTTATCCAAATCAATAGTGTCAAGTGTCGCAGTAGTATAACTCGCGGCAAGCGCCATCTGGTCATACCAATATCTATCCATGGAACTGCGCAGGGCGCCTATATTGGTAGTAGCTTCAGCAGATCTAGCCTTTTCTATTGTATTTATATATTGAGGCAAGGCTATGGCAGCAAGTATGCCAATAATGATTACTACTATAAGTACTTCTAAAAGCGTAAAACCTTTTTTCCGCAACATAGTATATCTCCTTAAGTTATTCAAACACAACCACGCCTCTAACTTAAATCTGACACCGCAAAATAGCGTTACTGCGCTTAACTTGACAAAAGTTACAATGTAAGAATCGTCAAGTTAGGCTGTTATAGTTATCCACCGTAGTAGTGCACGTTTAAACGTGCACTACTACTACCATAAATTATAAATACTCCCAGTTTCCATTGATCGTACCGTTCTGATCCATAGTAATAATCTGACCATCCCGGGTCCCGCCTGACCTTTCAGCAGTTGCCGTATAAGTTGTAGCAGTCGGAGTGGAAATAGTGAAAGTCCAATATCTCTCACTCAGTGATATGTCAAGGAGGGCGTTACTATTAGTATATGCCTCGTTTTCCGCAAAATATACCTTTTCGCCTGTTTGTACATGGCCAAGGCCTGCCCTTGCCTCACCACCCTTTGATTTCTCTATAGACGCGGCAAACTGTGGTATGCCTATAGCAGCCAATATACCTATAATAATGACTACGATCAAGACTTCAACCAGTGTAAAACCTTTTCTGCCCATTTACACCCCCCTTTCTTAAGTTAATGTTTAATCCGGTATTTACCTTGTTTTAATTCATAACGTTTTATAAGGTTACAATCTAGTTAAAATTATACATCATAACTCCAATAAGTCAAATAAAATCTATATCAACCAGACGCCTTGATGGCGCTGGAAATGCTGAAGATAGGCATAAACATTGCCACAACTAGGACGCCCACCACAATACCCATAAATACCAGGACCAGAGGTTCAAACATTGCAGTGAGCCTCGAGATAAAAGTATTGACCCTTTCCTTGTAAAACACGGCTATCCTCTCGAGCATCTTTCCGAGCTCGCCGATCTCTTCCCCGACGCCTATCATCTGAATAACAAGCGGAGAGAAAAAGGAGCTTTCCTGCATAATCTGCGCGATGCCTTTACCTTCTCTAACCGCTGCCTTGACTTGTTTTAATTCCTTCTCTACTACCTTATTGCCTGCTATCTTTTCGGCTATCTCAAGCGCATGTAATATAGGTACCCCGCTTTTAAGGAGCATGGATAGTCCGCTCGCAAACCTTTCTGTTGATATCTCCTGTATCACAGGCCCGATAATTGGCAGTTTGAGCTTAAAGGTGTCAAACTGTAACCTGCCCCTTTCAGTTGAAACATACTTCCGTATAATAAAAAATAGCCCTGCGCCTATCCCGATAACGACCAAGAAATATCTCCTTACTATATTGCTCAAGCCAATTACAATGCGGGTAAGGAGCGGCAGTTCAACATTAAACCCTTTAAATATGTCAGAAAAGATAGGTATGATCTTCAGTAAAAAGATCGCTATCGCGGCTGTTGCAACGCACACTAATATAACAGGGTATACCATGGCAGAGGTTATCTTTTTTTTAAGCTCCGCGGATTCCTCTAAATACTCGGCCAGCTGCTCCAGGCTCTGGGGCAGATGGCCTGAGGCCTCTCCTGTTTCTATAAGATGTATCCAAAATTCAGAAAATATTTTACCATGTTTTTTTAACGCGTCCTGGAACGTATATCCGCCTTCTACGTCTTTTTTAACCTGTGTTACGGCGCGTAATAATGTCTGCGATTCTATCTGCTTACATAAAATATCCAGGCTTTTTATAAGCGTAACGCCTGAACTCAGAAGCGTAGCCAATTCCTTAGCAAACATTAAAAGGTCAAATACCTTGACTCCGTGATGGTATCGCCTCTGGATCTTTTTTGCCTGCTTTACCTGTGGCGCGGGCCCTATCGAAACTATATACAAATTGCGCGCCTGAAGCGAATTGACAAGGTCTTCATGAGACGCTATCTCAATGACTTCGTCCATTACCTTGCCTGATTTATCCCTGGCTACGTACCGAAAAATGGGCATACTACATCTCTCCCGCAACTATGGTAATACTTAATGCTTCCTCTAAGCTGGTTACGCCTTCTTCAACCTTTTTTATACCCGCCTGCGTCAATGATTTTACACCCATGTCTCTTACAACCTTTTTAATATCCCCGAGTCCAGCGCCTTTCGAGGTCAACTCTCTAAGTTTATCGCTTATAATTATTATCTCATATATAGCAATTCTTCCCCTGTAACCTGTGTGACTGCAATAATCACAACCTTTTGGTTTATACAAAAGCTCCTGTTTTATCTTGAAATCGTTCATAATCTGGGGGGTCGTCTCGTATGCTTCCTTACACTCAGGGCATAACCTGCGCACCAGCCTTTGGGCTGCCACAAGGATCAGGGATGAACTTATCAGATAAGGTTCTATGCCTATGTCTATAAGACGCGAGATAGCGCTGGGCGCGTCATTGGTATGCAGTGTGCTCAATACCAGATGGCCTGTAAGAGACGCCCTTATACTTATCTGCGCTGTTTCAAGGTCTCTTATTTCTCCTACCATTATAATATCAGGGTCCTGCCTTAAAAAAGATCTCAAGGCATTGGCAAACGTAAGGCCTATACGGGGCTTTATCTGAACCTGATTAATGCCATCCAGCTTATACTCCACAGGATCTTCTACTGTAGAGATGTTTTTGTGCGGGCTTCTCAGTTCATTAAGCGCGGCGTAAAGTGTTGTTGTTTTTCCACTGCCCGTGGGGCCTGTCGTCAGGATCAAGCCGTGCGGGCTAAATATGGCCTTCCTGAAACTTTCGAGTTCCTGAGCCTCGAAGCCCAATTCACCCAAGTCTAAAGGTGTAGCTGATTTATCCAATATCCTCATTACAACTTTTTCGCCGTATATAGTAGGTACGCTGGATACACGAATATCAATCCCTTTCTTATCTACCTTGACAAGAAAAGACCCGTCCTGCGGAAGCCTTCTCTCAGCTATGTCAAGATTGGAAAGTATCTTGATCCTTGAAACAAGCGCCGGTAAGAGATGTTTTGCCGGCGGCGGTATCTCGTAAAGCACTCCGTCTATTCTATATCTGATATTTATTTTATTTTTAAAAGGTTCTATATGTATATCACTTGCCCTGTCTTTTATGGCCTGCATCAAAAGAAGATCTACAAGTTTGACTATAGGGGCCTCTTCTGCCCTTGATATCAATTCATCCAGGCTCAGATCATCGTCTTCGCTGGATTTTTCTGCTTTAAACTCTTCCAATTCGTACGAATCGCTGATAGCATCTTTTAATAGATCCTCTTTTCCATAGAATTCATTTATCGCCCTCTGAAGATCTGACTTTGTAGCTATGATAGGATTTATCTCGCATCCTGTCATATGTTTTAGGTTGTCTATTGCTATCAGGTCTAATGGGTCCATAAAGGCTACTGTAAGGGAATTGAGATGTTTTGAAATCGGTAAGAGCAGATATCTGCGCGCGTACTCCTCATGCACAATCTTAGAGAGTTCCTGCCCTTCCGCGGGCTTCAGTAAACCCTTGGAGTAAGACGCATAGGGAATGGAAAGCTGCTTCGCTATGGCTATTACTATGTCTTTTTCCGATACAAGGCCAATGTTTACAAGGACCTCGCCGAGCTTAACCCCTTCCTTTTTCTGTACATCCAGAGCCTTATCAAGCTCCTCTTTCGTAATAATCTTTTCGTTAAGCAGTATCTGTCCTAACTTATCCCTGGATTTTTTCATTATCCACCAATCAGATCGAGAGCCTTATTGATTTCTTTTTCTCTCACGGCCTTTGGTTTTTCCTGTTCACGATCAGAGATGTCCTTTAATGCATATGTAGCTTCTTTGATTATATGAGGCGTAATGAATATAAGCAGTTCTTTATCTGACTCATCTGTTGTCTTATAACGAAATGCCGCTCCAAAAAAAGGCAAGTTTCCCAGTAACGGGATCTTCTCAAAAAGATAGGTATCTTCTCTTGATATAAGGCCTCCTATTATAACGGTTTCCCCGTCTCTGACCATAACAGTTGTTTTCGCGCTCCTGGTTTGTGGATCCACAAACTTGGCGTCGCTTCCTGAGCCGGAAAAAAACCTGGAGATAACCGGCACAATAACAGTAGGTTCTATGTGCATTGTAATATACCCGTCTTTATTTATCTGCGGAGTAACATTCAGTGTTATGCCGGTAGTTATCCGCTCGGCAGAACCTGATGTGCTGGTAGATGTCCCCTCTGATGCCGCCGTGGTTGTAACACTAGCAACAGCTGTCTCTGCGGTAAGTTCTATGGTAGCTGTTTCGTTATTCAGGGTAAGGACCTTTGGCCTCGCTAAAATCCTGGTGTCAGCATTGCTCAATATAGCACTCAGTGTAGCTGTCATCTCGCTTAAAGCCATGCTTCCGGCGGTCTTAATATAATCCGTAGAATGATCCAGAAGCGGCCCATTCACAGGCCAGTTACTGTTTAAAACAGGCCCTGTAAGCGTAGCCCATGTGCCTGACCAGTTAACTCCCAGCTTATCCGCGACAGATGTGGTTGTCTCGATTATTTCCGCCTCAATCATAACCTGCGCAGTCCTTACATCCAGCCTCGCGAGCACGTCTTCTATTATCGCAAACTGGCTCGGCACATCTCTTATTATAAGGCTATTGGATCTCTTATCAGCCACAATACTTCCGTTTTTGGAAATAAGGCCTTTCATAACAGTCAATATCTCTGGCTCCTGTGCCTGCGTGGTTTCATTGCTTTTTTCTGTTGGAGGAGGCGAAAGCTGAGCGTACTTCAACTCATATATCTTTGTTATGGTTTCTATATCGGCTTTTCCTGATTCCTTGACAATAAAAATATTACTTCCCGACTCCTGTTCATAGACAAGGTTATTCGCGTTCATGATATGGTTCAAGGCGTCTTCCACTCTAACATTTTCAAAATAGATAGTAATTTTCCGATCCTGGACGTTCTGATTGGCGACAAAATTCAGGCCAGCCTGCTGGGAAAATATTTTAAGCACTGTCTTTAGGTTGGCGTCCTGGAAATCCATGGATATCATGTTAGCGGGACTGGGCCCTGTCTTGGATGAAAAGGCATAGCTGGCGTCAGCCGCATACGAAGGGGCTGCCATAAAAAACATAAATATAACCGCGGTAATTAACCGTATAATCTTAAACATATCCACCTCCAAAATTTTGTCCCGAGTGGCCCTTGTTTTTTCCATGATGCCGCGAGGGACGCCTATTTATTACTTTGGCCTAACTAAAAAATCCTTTCCCTTGTATCTCAAATATATGCCTTCCTTTGTTATATCAGCGATCTTAACATTAAACTCATCCTCCTGCGAACCTGTATCTATGATATCGTTTATTTCATAAACCTTGTTGTTAATTATTGCCTGCGGCCGTCTGCTATTCCATATCATGCCCTGAAGCGTCATGGAAGGAAGAGATATATCTTCTGTCGCCTCTATCTTTTTTACATCCTCTAAGGGGCTCTTAAAAGGTATTTTTTGAGAATCAGCGCCATAGCTAACTCCCTTCTCCTCTTCTGGAATATTTTTTTCCAGTACCTCTACCTCTTTCCATTTCTCCTTAAACTTTTTTTTGGAAAAAACCTCGTCGTCTACGCTGCCTTTTTTAAATCTAGAGATACCTACAAAAAGGGCTATCAGGACCAGACCTGTTATAGCCATATATTCCATTTGTTTTTTTTTCGCGCCTGCATCAGCCATATCTAATCTTTAAAAACAACTGTGTTTATCACTATATTTGCCTTTACGTCAAAAGGATTGAATTTAGACGTATTTTTATCAAAATCTTTGTCAATGTCGCATCTTTTTACTGTAATCTGCTCTATACGTAAAAATTTTTTATGCGACTCGACTCTCGATATAAACCTGCCCAGCTGATCATACGTAGAAATAGTATCCATAACTACATATAGCTTAACGTATAAATCCCTGTCCTCTGGTGTACCAGGCTTAATGGAAGATACTTCTATCTGCTCTTTGGCTGCCATGTCTAAAACCTCGCTCAAAAGCCATGATACACCTCTTCCTTCCGTTGGCATCCTTTTCTCGTAGGCCTTTAGATGTTTATCAAAGGCGTTAATCCTTCCTATCAGCACGGTCTTATCCCTGGCATCCAGTATCTCTGACCTTAACGCCTTGCTCTTCTTCATAAATGGCATAAAAATAAACGCAAACCCTATGAAAAGGGTGGCTATAATCATTAACGCGCTTATTATAATTATTTTATTAGGTTGTGGCTTGACGCTTTTTTTCATAGAAAGCTCCGTACATAAAAAGATAACAAAATTTTAGCGCATTACCTAAGGCCCTGTAAATAATATCTCAAAGCTCGCGACTTTTTCGCCTTCTAATTCTGTTCTTTCAACAGATACTATATTTGACTTCCCGATCCCTTCTTTTATGGTAGTTTCTTGCTGGAGATCTATTAAAAAATTGTTTATAGCATCGGTCTCGCTTATGTCTCCTGTTATAATACAATAACCCTTTATGGTTAACTGCCTTGAGATCTTTGATGAATTCTTTTTATCTATCTTTTCCTCATAATTCAATCCTGTAAGCCATATATCTCTAGGGGTCTTGTTGGCAAGGGCGGCCAGTTTCTTTGTTAGGTATGCCCTGCTTGACATGATATTATCCATGGATGTCTTCCTTGCCTCCATCTTGTTTTTTGTCCTTTCGAGCTCAACTATGCTGTCGCCATGAATGATCACCTCGAGCTTTGGCCTTTCTTTTAATGCGCTATTAAACTCCTTGGTGAGAGGCGCTACTGCCCTTATACACAACGCCTTTAATAATACCAGTATAAAAATTGCGGCTGAGGCCTCAAGAAACAACATCTTGATAAATAGTTCCTTACGTTTATATATAAGCAGCTTCTCTTTATATAAATTTATGTCTATGTATGAATCCGTCACTCCCCTAAGAGCCAAACCAAAGGCTATGGCAAGCCTGGGCGGCATAACCCCTTTTTTAATCCTTATGCCTCTTAACGGATCTCCTACTTCTACAGGTATCTGCAATTCCTTGCCTACAAGCTCATGCCAATTTTCAAGCGGCATGTGGCTGTATATAATAATCTTATCTATGACCTCTGAAGGGAATTGCTTCTCGTAGAAATCAAAAGATAGCTTTACTTCAGCAAGCAATCTTTCAAATATCGGCTCAAAAGATTTCTCCTCACTGGTAGTTTCATAGAAAGGCATATCCCTGATTATGTAAGGCACACCATTCCTCAATATATTAATGTTAGCGCCTTTTGCTTCTATGTTTACAATTGCCGTATTAATCTTGGTGCTTATTTGATCAGCCGCGCTAAATGCCCTTATAAGGCTGAATGGAGCAGGTTCTAATATAATGGGTTTTACGCCTGCCTTTTCAACTAGCGCTACAAAATTCTCTATGACCTTCTGTTTAACCGCGACAAAAACTACGTCCATGCTGCTTGAAGACGTCTTACTGGCCATTACTTTAAAATCAGAAGCTACTTCTTCCATGCGAAAAGGTATGTAACGCTTTGCCTCAAAATTTATAGCCGTCTTCCATTCCTGTTTTGGCATCTTAGGCATCTGAAAATAGCGCACCATGACGTCCTCACTGGGGATCGCGCATACGGCGGTCATCGTTTTAATATTATTTTCCTTTAAAACTCTCTGTATGGCTTCTACTATATAATCATCTTTTGTTTTTTTTATCGCCTTTTTCTGTGCCACATTTTCCGGCCGAACATCAGAAGGCCCTTCTGAAACAATTATCTCTTCCTTAGAAACATCTTCTTTAGGGTATATGTAGGTCTGGTCGAATTTTACAAGCTTAGGCCCCTTCAATGTGCCCTTAAGCACAACCAAATCAACAGTATCACGGCCTATATACAAGCCTGTAACTGTCTTTCTATTGATAAAAGAAAGAATATTTATTTGCATATCTCAACCCTTATTTTGTCTTTGCCTTGGCCTCTATCATGTTAGAATCAAGCCATTTGTTTATTGTCTTCTTATCAAAACGCCACACATGGCCCACTTTTATCCCTGAAATTTTTTTCTGGTGAAGCCAATTATATATGGTCTGCTTTTCAAGCTTAAGATACCTGGCCAACTCATCTGTATCCATAAGTCTAGACATCTATAACACCCCCTAATAGAGTTACCTGAAGTTAGGTGAAATAAAATATACCATAAAGAACTTACTTTGTCAAGGTGAGGGGAAAAAATAGGCAAGGGGGAAAATAAGCTAGGTTTAACAGAATCAATGAATCCGAAGCGGGAAAATCTCTATAATTGATTAGGGCTTCGGCCCTGTGGCCTCAGGATGCCCCCTCGTTACACGAAAAAACACCCCGAGGGGTCAATTAAATCAATATTCTACCTTGGACTGTATTGTATAGCTATCAGGAAGAGGTCCGCTGGTTACTATTATTACCACACCAGGGGCATTGGGACTTGGATCCGGGTAGATAGGAGGAGCTCCATCGGGTGGTGCTGCCTCTGTTACAAAATTAGATTCATTCGTCCTAAGCTGCCAGTAGGCATAGTTAATCCCAGCCTCTGCCAGCGTAATGGCCCTTAATCGCTTTATCTCGTTCTCAGTAATATTGGCATAGTTATAAGCTGTTAAAAGAACTGTAATAGCCCCTATAGATAACAAGAACAAAAGAGTCAGGCTTATAAAAAGAGCTATCCCTTTATTGCTATGTTTTTTGTCCATTGTCCCCCCCCATATAATCTTTATAAGGCCACAGGATCCCGCGGAAGAAAAGCTAGATTCTGTGTACTGCCGGGCCATTATTTAATTACTGCAACTCTGCTATTAATTCATCCACTGATCCAGATATTAAGCGCCATCTTTCCTGGCTGTGGATGGTGTATTTCTGCTTCCTCTTCCATCCATTATCCGACTTCTGCCAGAGATAAAGACATAAGCGCTTATTGCCCCAGGATTCAACAAGTACCACGGCTGACCACCACCCAAACCCCTTGCTGATTGTCCTGTAATCCAAGACCGTTAAAGGCGGGTTTATGGGTATCTTGTCCTCTTCCAGTTTCTCTTTCTTTTCATCAGGCATAAATGCCTCCTTTTCGCAGAGCGCATGGCAAATATTTTCGCATAAGCCATGGCGCTTACTCATTACGCTATGCGCTTTGCGACATGCGCCTTGCGCTATGCGTTATCCAACATTTTTCTCCTTCTCGTTATAACTCCCGCATCTCGGACACTGTGAAATCGTATTGTGCCTGCTATCTATATATACATACGTACAGATATTGCACTGCCAGAAAAATCTGTTTTCAGAAGATAGCAATTTCAGCGTCTTTTTCTTCTCTGTGAATAACCATATTATAAAGATAAGGAAAACCGTTAAAAACATATATACCGCTATTGCGAATGAAAATTCTACCTTTATCATAACGCGCTAAAGTTCAGGCGAATCAAAGCCTCGCGGCTTGCTCCTGTCTCGTCATAATAGGGGCAAAACTGCCATCGCCTAATATACCTGATAGCAGCCTGGTCTATTACAAAAGAACCGCTGGACAAAACACATTCTGGTCTTTCCGTAAACCCGTCTTTTGATATATCAAATTTTACAGTAACAGTGTAACCTGAATTAAAATCATAGCGAAATAGATATACCTTAGATAACTTAGGCTTGTAAAGCACCAGCCTGTTCTTTGCCTCGCCCGCGAACATGTTGCCTTTTAAATCAATGAATAACCTGTCCTTTTTTCTGGAAGATACGTTAATTACAGCGCTTTTTTCTATAGGAAGCGCGATTTCTTCTTTATTGGCCTCCACATCTGAAACCTTGGCTGAAAGCACAGGAGAGGCCAAGGTATTTCCGGCGCGTTCTATGTTAAACTCGCCTGCCTGTTTTAGCTTATACATTAAAGAGGTCTTGTCCAGGCTCAAGGCCTTTTCCGGAACAACCGCTACCTTTTCAAGTATTGCTCCGAGAAAGGCTATAGTAGTAGTATTTTTCTTAACGTCTCTTGAAATAAAGACAGGTGCCACAGTAAACATAAAGACAAAGTGCCACGAAGCAGAAATCAATATAGCTATATTTAGCTTGCGATCTCTAAATGAATACATAAGCCTTCGGCTATCAGCTTTCAGCTATCGGTTATTGACTGACGGCTGAAGGCTGAAAGCTCTTTATCTGACCTCCTGATTAGTCGCGATATTTACCTGTGTAATACCAACATCCCTGCAAAAATCCCACAAGCTGACAACCTTGCCCAGCCCAACATCCCTATCTGCCTTTATAAGTATGGGTTTATTTTTTCCGGATGTGGCCTTAAGCTTATCCTTTAGCTCCAGGAAAGTTATAGGTGATTCGTTTAAATAGAACCTATTATCTGCCGTAACGGTTATTACAAGTGTATTCTCCTGCACTACTTCGCTGGTCACTGCTTTTGGAAGATTTATCTTTATCCCCGGCTGGAATATAAAATTTGACGTGAGGAGAAAAAATATAAGCAGCAAAAAAATACAGTCTATTAGAGGCGCTATATCAAGGTGGCCCTTCTCAAATTGGACGTGTCGTTTTAATTGCATGGTAGTTCTCCTTATAGCATAGCGCAAAGAGCATGGCGCATAGCATATTTCCTGCTTTGCGTTATACTCTCTCCGACAATATGTTCATTACCTCTGTTGCGCTGTGTTCCATTTCAAGGACAAATTCATCCACCCGGCTAACCAAGTAATTATAAGCTACAACTACAGGTATGGCGACTATCAAACCTGCCACTGTCGTAAGAAGCGCTTCCCATATACCGCCCGCAAGATCTCCAGGGCTTACAGGATTAAAAGAAGCTGATTTTTCCTGGATTATCTGAAATGCCCTGACCATACCAGTAACAGTGCCTAATAACCCCAGTAATGGCGAGATATGGGCTATTGTGGCCAAAAGGCTCAGGTGTTTTTCAAGCATTGGCACTTCCTGGTGACCCGCATCTTCAATCGACTCCCTTATCTCCTGTCTGGTTCTATCATGCTTTAATATCCCGGCCTTAACTATTCTTGAGATAGGGCCTGGTGTTTTGTCGCATATCTTTATGGCTTCGGCAATCCTGTTGCGCTTTATCGTAATCTCTACATTATTCATAAAATCTTTTGTGTCTATTTTAGCCTTGTAGAGATGATAAAACCTTTCGATGATTATAGCAAGAGCTAGAACCGAACAAAACACGATCGGGTACATCACGGGCCCGCCTTTTTGAATCAATTCAAACATTTTAACTCCTCCTTTTTAATTACTCAGGTTAGCGCTTATTTCTCCTTATCCACTGCAACCGTTCTTTTGCGTATGTGGATTCATTTACTTCCATGGCTGATATCTTTTTGTAAATCCTTTCCGCGTCGTGCCACTTAGTTTCCTTCTCAAACAATCTTGCGCTGGCCATCTGTGAAGCAACTACTATTTGTGTAGAATCAGGGTAAATATACGCGACCTTCATATACTCTACTATTGCGTTATCAATATCTCCCATCGCTTCATAGAGTTGGCCTATCATATACTGAATATTGGCGTTAAAGTCTCCGCGCCTGCCATCTATGGCCTTTTTGTAATATTCAATGGCGTCTTTGAGCCCGCCTTCCTTTTTAAGAATATCACCGAAATATTTTGACGCGACATTAACGTAAGCAGTGCCCTTGAATTCAGAGACCAGACGTTTTAACAATTCTTTTGCCTCTAAAAAATCCTCTTTTTCTATCAATATCTCGGCTATCTTGAGTTTTGCGGCAGGTATAAGTTCGCTATCGGGATAAAACTCTATCAGTTTTTCCAGGGTTTTAAGGCTTTTATTTTCCTCTCCTGTTTCATAAAATATAATGGCAAGCCTGTATTCAGCGTCATCGGTCAGCGCTCCTTTAGGGTATGTCTTTATTAGATCGAGGAAATAACTTTTTGCCTTTTCAAAATCCTTTTTATCCGCGTGATACTCCGCTATCCAGAAACGCGCATCCTGAGATAAATCATCGTCTCCATATTTTTCTATAAAATCCTCGAACTGAGACAATGCCTTCTTGGTGTCTCCCATCTTGTAATAACACCAGCCTATTTCGTACATGACCTGACTTGCGTACTCTTGGCTTTTGTCATTCGACAGTATACTTTTATATATATTAAGCGCCTCTTTATAATCAGGAAGGTTATAAAATGCGCTTGCAAGATAAAATCTAGCGTCATCTTTATGTTTACTATTTTTGAAATCAGCCAGAAAATCTTTTAATTCTTTTATAGCTGATTCGTAATCGCCTTTTTTGAAATACGAAACTCCAAGGCCAAATTTCGCGTCTTCTGTGTTCTGGGAACCCGCGTAATTTTTTAATAAACTCTGGAACGCCAGTATTGCGCCCTCATATCTTTCGAGTTTAAATAATATACGCCCAATTTGATACTGCGCGTAATCAACATAACCAAATACGGCGTCCGGATTGACAATGGCCTCTTTTAGGGCCATGTCATAGACATTCAGCGCCTTCTCATCTTGGTTCATGGCGGCGTAGGCATCACCCAGCCTGCAGTATGAAGAAATGCGGTATAAATCGCTGTTGGACTCTTTCGCCACCTTACTGAATTCTTCTATTGCCTCGCCAAACTTGTTTATCTTAAAATAGATCCAGCCAAGGTTATAATGCATGTCGTCCGAATATTCGCTGGAAGAAAACAATCTTAAGCCTTCTTTTAAGGTGTTGGCGGCATCCTGATAAAGGCCCAGGTTATACAGTGCTTCGCCTTTGCCAAGATACACGTTCGGCAGCCATTTGCTCTTAGGAAACCCTTCTATTATCTGGCTGTAATTTTTGATTGCTTCATCAAATCTCCCAAGTCTCCTAAAGGCCTCTGCTTGTCCAAAATAAACAGAGTCTATAATCGGGTTATCTTTTTTTATGTTTTCCAAATTCTTGAATGTCTTTATGGCATCCTCATACCTTTTTAATCTTATATAGCTCCATGCCATCCCATGCATGGCGTATATATCATTATCCATATCAGGGGTTAACATAAGCGCTTTATCATAATATTTTATAGCGCTCTCGTAATCTCCTGAATAATAGAGATCCTCTGCTATATAAAAATTCGCCGTTGCTAATTTTTTCGTTTCTTTTTCTTTGGATATGAAATCGGAAAGTCTCTCTCTTGAATCTTTGTACTGCTTAAGCCTGTACAATATCTCTCCGCTCTTTAGCTCCGCGTCGTCTGCAAAGTCATGGGAAGGGTATTCTGACAGGAATAATGAAAATCCATCCAGCGCCTCTTTATATTTTTTTTCTTCATACAAAGACCAGGCCAGTGAATAGCTGGCATACGGAGCGAATTTTGAAGAAGGAACATCTTTCAATATCCTGCTGTAAAATTCCTTTGCTTTTGCGAAATTCCTGGTTCTAAAGTAAATTTCTGCTTTCCAGTATATGATTTCGTCTTTGAATCTTTCGCTATCTTTCGAATTGACAACAGTGTCAAGTTCGCGCATGGCATCATTGAACCTGCCAAGATTTATAAGGGACTTCGCTAATAAAAGGCGCGCTTCTGGTATTTCCGGCCTTTGGGGATTTTCGGATATAAACTTTTCTAATGATTTAACGGCTATTTCGTAAAAACCGTCCTGAAATGATTTACTGGCAAGTATAAAATCGTCATCGGATGATGCATTAGAATATATAGGAAAAGATAGCAGTAATATAAATCCTATTATAATAAATATATATCCTATGGTTTTCATCTTGTTTATAACTATATCACTGATAGACCTATTATTCAAGAAAATTCCTCTGCCGGGTCACTTGAGTTTTAGGCCTGTCTGGGACCATTCGGCACTGGAAAGTTTTGCCGTCCGCTACGGTTTACAGCTCGCTTCTGTGTCAGGCTATAGCAGGCTACCATGATCGAAGCTTGCTATAAATCCTTGCGGACTTTTGCCAAAACTTTCCTAATGTGCCTCAGACCCCAGACAGGCCTAAAACTCAGATGAATAGCTCTACCTATGCGTTTATTTATAAGTGTTAACCAACATTAAAAGTATTACAAGGTGTTTTTTAGATACGCTCCTGTATATGATTCAGCTGATTTAATTATTTCCTCAGGGGTACCGCAAGCCACTACATTGCCGCCTGCATCGCCTCCTCCAGGGCCAAGGTCTATTACATAGTCAGCTGACTTTATGACATCGAGATTATGCTCTATAACAAGGACAGTATTTTTCGCATCCACCAGCGCATGCAGGACCTTTAATAATTTTTCAATATCAGCAAAGTGAAGGCCTGTGGTAGGCTCGTCAAGAATATAAAGTGTCTTTCCTGTCCCTATCTTACTCAATTCCGTGGCAAGCTTTACCCTTTGGGCTTCGCCACCTGAAAGCGTGGTTGCAGACTGGCCAAGCTCAATATAACCAAGGCCGACCTCGTTGAGTATTTTTAATTTCTGATGTATGGATGGTATGTTTTTAAAGAGCTCGGTCGCATCCTCGACTGTCATCTCAAGCGCGTCTGCTATTGACTTACCCTTGTATAAAACCTGGAGAGTTTCATGATTGTAGCGCCTGCCGTTACAGACCTCGCATTTTACATAAACATCTGGCAAAAAATGCATCTCTATTTTCTTAATCCCATCGCCCTGGCAGGCCTCGCATCTTCCGCCTTTTACGTTGAAACTGAATCGGCCAGGCCTGTACCCTTTCATCCTTGCCTCAGGTAACCTGGCAAACACATCTCTTACAAAAGAAAAAATACCTGTATATGTCGCGGGGTTTGAACGCGGCGTCCTGCCAATAGGGGTTTGATCAACCACCACCACCTTATCTATGCCTTCTATCCCATTTATATTCTTATGTAACCCTGGTTTTTGTTTTGAGCCGTAAATATGTTTTGCAAGCGCCCTGTAAAGTATATCGTCCACAAGCGTGCTTTTCCCGGAACCTGAAACCCCTGTCACGCATACGAAAAGACCGAGCGGTATCTCAACGTCTATATTATTAAGATTGTGTTCTCTGGCGCCTTTTATTACGAGAGCCTTTCCTTTTATCTTTTTCCTTCTCTTTTTTGGCACAGGTATCTTTAACTGACCGCGCAGATATTTCCCTGTCAGAGATTCCGTGGATTTCAATATTTGATCGAGTGCGCCTTGCGCGACAACATAACCTCCGTGTTTACCGGCGCCAGGGCCAAGGTCTATTATATAATCAGCGTTTCTTATAGTAGCCTCGTCATGTTCAACTACTATCAGGGTATTCCCAAGATCTCTTAGGGCCTTGAGCGTATCTAATAGTTTTGAATTATCTTTCTGGTGCAGGCCTATACTGGGTTCGTCCAGGATATATACCACCCCCACAAGGCCCGCGCCTATCTGCGTAGCAAGTCTAATTCTCTGGGCCTCTCCGCCCGAAAGCGTGGAACTCTGCCTGTCGAGCGTCAGGTAATCCAGGCCTACGTTAGCCATAAAATTCAGGCGTTCCAGTATCTCTTTTAAAATCTGATGGCCTATCTTCTCCTGTTTTTCAGTAAGATTTAAGCTGGAAAAAAACTGCCTGGCTTCTTTGATTGAAAACGCTGTAACATCGCTTATTGATCTTTCTCCTATTTTTATAGAAAGGGTCTCTGGCCTTAGGCGCTTTCCATTACACGCGGGGCAGGTGGTCTCGGTTGTATATTTATTAATTTCTCTTCGCATGAACTCGCTCTCTGTCTCCTTAAGCCGCCTCAGAAGATTAGGCACAACTCCTTCAAAATATGGGCATTCATCAGGCCCTGACCCATAGATAATTATCTTTCTTACATCCTCAGGTATCTGATCAAATGGCATGTCCAGATCAAAACCGGATTCATTGGCTAATTTTCTTAAGCGCCTTCTGTAATGCAGGATTATTCTCATCCCGCCTACGCGCCATGGTTTTATTGCCTGTTTTAAGGGTTTTGATTTATCCGGAATCACAAGGTCCGCATCTATGTCCACTTTGGTCCCTAACCCCCCGCATGATTGACAAGCTCCATACGGGCTGTTGAATGAAAATATCCTGGGTTCTATTTCTTCATAGCTCACCCCGCACTTAGGACAAGAGTATATCTCACTGAAAAGCGTTTCTTCCGCTTTAGTCGAGGTCAAGCCTCGGCGAGGTTCGGCCTCGGCTTTACTCAGGGTGCTCTTCGATACTAATACCAGGCCTTTCCCAACCTTCAATGCAATCTCTATTGAATCAGCCAGTCTACCGCGCACATCATTTCCGACAACAAGCCTATCTACTATTACCTCTATAGTGTGCTTTTTGTTCTTATCTATCTTTATCTTTTCCTCCAGTGAGGCAGTATTCCCGTCCACCCTAACCCTTATAAAACCCTGTCTTTTTAATTCTTCAAATAAATTACAATACTCGCCTTTTCTCCCTCTAACAATAGGCGCCAGTACTAAAAGCTGGCTGCCGCTCGGATACTGCAAAATCCTATTCAATATCTCATCCTGAGTTTGACGCACTATTTTCTGTCCGCACTTATAACAATAAGGTGTGCCTATCCGCGCAAATAAAAGCCTCATATAGTCATAAACCTCGGTGGTGGTCCCTACTGTAGAGCGCGGGTTACCGCCTGATCTTCTCTGCTCAATAGAAATAGCGGGCGACATGCCCTCGATATGCTCAACATTCGGCTTTTCAAGCTGCTCCAGGAACTGGCGCGCATAAGCAGAAAGGCTTTCCACGTACCTGCGTTGACCTTCCGCGTAAATCGTATCAAAGGCAAGGGAGGACTTACCCGAACCGCTCAACCCTGTAATCACAACGAGTTTATTGCGCGGGATATCCAGGCTGATATCCTTCAAGTTATGCTCCTTTGCGCCTATTATCCTTATCACGCTCTCCGCCATTACCCCTCCTTAACTTAATATAATAGGAAATTCCTTTTTGTAGGCACACATTAGTAGGGGACCCTTAAGGGTCCCCTACTAATGTGGATAACTTGACCCGCCTAAGTTAAGCTTGGTTATTATTAATGCGTAGATCTTTGCGGTATCAACGAGACTGTCTATATATACGAATTCGTTGTCGCTGTGCCAGGTCTCTCCGCCTTTTGCGCTATAACCAAGCGCGGGAACGCCCTTTCGCATAAAATATCTCAGGTCTGTCGCGCCTGTCATCAGACAAAACTTCGCGCGTTTACCTGTAACATCCTTTATTGAATCAGAGACTATCTTAAAAAACCCGCTGTCTCCCGGAGAAATAGAAGCCCTTTCCTTAGAGGAAAATTTAACATATGCCCTGCAATCTTTATGCCTGGTATTGAATTTCTTTATAATAGTCTCTATCTCTTCCTGCGCAAGACTGATATCTTCCTCTGGTATCAGTCTTCTATCAATACTAAAACACGCTGTATCAGGGACCACATTTACCTTGACACCACCCTTAAGCAGTCCGCCCATTACAAGGCTCGGGCTCCTTGATATAGAATCTTTCATATTAAATATGGTCTTTCTTTTCGCTATGCGCTTCTTCAGGCCTTCTAACTCCGCGGATAATCTTGTCATGTGCTCAAACGCGTTCACTCCCCTGTGAGGCATGGATGCATGCGAGGCCTTTCCTTTAACCGTAACCTCAGCCCACATCACCCCTTTATTTCCCATTGAAACATACCTACCCGAATGCCCCTCGCTCATAGCATAGTCTGCCCTGACAAGGCCTTTATCTATAAGGTAACCAAGGCCTGTCATTCCGCCTGTTTCTTCATCTGGCGTAAACGAGACCTGCAGGTTTAGTCCAGGTTTTAGCCCGCATCTTTTGATCGCCTCTAACGCGAATAATAGAGAAGTGATGTTCCCTTTCATGTCTTCTGAGCCCCGGCCGTAAATCTTATTACCCCTGACAACAGCCTTAAAGGGGTCTGTCTTCCATTTGCCGGTAGCAGGCACGACATCATAATGAGAGGCAATGTGCAAGGTCTTTTTCGCGCCTGCCGGGCAGTCAGCAACAAGGCTTACTCTCTCAGATCCTCCCTTGATCCCGAATCTGTCCAGGACTTTTTGAGGAGTAATGTATTTCCTGGTCATCAACCCTATGGCCCTGCATCTCTTTTCGAGAAACAGAACCATCTTTTCATAATTTTCTCCAGGCGGATTCACCGTAGGTATTTCTATTAAAGAAGACAGAAGAGACACCACCTTTTGCCTTCTATATTCCAGGTAATTAAAAACCTTTTCGCTCATAACAGGCCTTCCAGTTTATTTGCTTCATTATATTCAATGTCAGCCTTTTTTAAAAGGCCTTTCTGCCTATAGATATCTCCTAAGATATTGCGGGCCTCTGGATCATAAGGATCAAGCCTTGAATATTTTACTAATTGCCACAGGGCTCTGTCAAGATCCCCTTCTTCCATATAGCCAATCCCAAGCATATAAGATACCTTTCTTAAATACGGGTCGATCTTCGCGGCCTTCTCCAGAAGCCGCAGGCCTTTTTCTCTTTCTCCGGATCGCAGGTAAGCTGTCCCTATATTCGCGTAGAGCTCGGCCGATCCAGGATAGCGCGCCAGGAAACGCTCTAATAATTCAATGGCGTCTTTGTACCTTGCCTTATTTATATATATCCCTCCCAGATTATTGCCTGCCTCTAAAAACGCGGGGCTCCCTGCCAGGATACGCTTATACACTTCTTCCGCAAAATCGAGTTCTCCTATTTTCTCAAAAAATCTTGCTATGTTTATATTGATATCTGAGGGTATCAGCTGCTTTTTTCTAAAATCAATGCCGAATCTCTCTATGGCATTCTGATTCTCATGGACATCTCTTAGAAAAATACACGAATTTTCATCGTAATAGACGAGTCTCCAGTCATTATCTTTATAGAGTGCCCTCAAGATTCTCTCTGTCCCGCCAAACAAATGCCTTAATAAGGCCGTGTTAAAACCATATTCGGCCTGGAGTCTTTTCCATTCGCCCGGATAATTCTGTGCCCTCTGATAGGCATTATAAAACTCATCTCTATAAAGCTCTGTCCTGGTGTCGATAAAAATCCTCTTCTCCGGATAAAACCTGTATCCAATATAGGGCCCGAAATCCATCGTATTAAATAAAGGGCCTTTGATATTGTTTTTTTCTAAAAAATCGCAGGCGCCTTCAGGCGTAAGGAGCCTGCAAAATTTTGATTCTGTCTTCCTCATGCCGTATTGGTTCGTAAATAAGTAATATCTGTTCGACAGGAAAAGATAGATGAGGCTGCATATGATAATCATTGATATCATATAGTATTTTTTTTCGCATAGCCTTTTTGTCAGGCCTGAGCTATTCAGATTCATGCCTGCCATGGCCATGGCAGGAAATATAAAAATCGGGATGTTGCGTATTGCCAGGTAAGCGGAAATAAAAGAAATGGCAAAAATAAGTATATGTCTCATCTTTGCTTTTTTGATATTTACGATAAATGTCGCGCTGGCCAGGATAGCAAGTATCCAGAAGAAAAAGAACCGCGCAAAATTCAGCCTCGCTGGCATCATTAATTCCTGGATGTTGCGCATCAAGGATTTCTGCGCGGTAAAGGCCTGCGTGATTATAGCGACAGGATATAAGGCGCCTTTATAGAAATAGGGGTTTACAAAACACGCTGCCACGGCCCACAAAAATACCATTGCGAATTTTTTAGATCTCTTTTTCTCTCCGAAGAAAAAATCGCCTATAAAATATAGAAAAATAAGCGTTGGACCGGCTATAAAATAACCGTGAAGATTTACCCATAGTATCTGCAAAAAAGGCAGGACAGCTAATGGCCTTTCTTTTTCGAGGACATACATAAAAACGCAGAATAACAGGTAAGAAAATATCTCAGGCCTCACAAATGACCTGTAGCCAAATGCGAGAATCGACACTAAAAGAAAAAATAAAGGAAAAACTGTCTTTTTGATTCCTGACGAGGCCAGGAAGTACATTATAAAAAAACACAGGCCGATTACAAAGGCCTTGAGCAGGTTCAGGCCAAGCCATCCGAATTTAGAAAAAACAAGGTAAAACAATACCTGTGACAGCCATTCATGATCTATCCACGGCCGCCCCTGTAATGTATATGAAAAGATATCTACCCTTGGGATCTCAAGATTTTTTACAATGCATTCGCCTGTCTTCAGGCCCCACCACAGATCAATGTCTACTATGGTATTAATCTGCGATATAAAGAGAAGCGCGAATAAAAGGATCAGGACTAGAGATTTCATAAGATTTCATAAGAAAATTCCTCTACTGTAAAAGAAATCCCGCCCTTCTGTCAATGTTCAGCACATTTAAAACTCGGAAGGGCGGGATTGAACTTTGATTACTATCTTCTCTTCTTCTTTTTCTTGCCGCCGCGGGCCATCTTTGCTCTGGAGATATCCCCTTTCTTATCAATAAAATAAAGATATCCCTTCTCTTTCTTTATGCCGCATTTCATTACTTTTTCTGCCATATTATTTCACCCCCCTTCATTTTTATATTTTTGCTTACTCTTTAATACAAGCTGGCATTCCGCCATTTTTCAAATGGTACCTCAGACATTCACAGCAGATCCCTTTTCTTGAGCAGGGTTCGTATGTGCAATGGCATTCTTCCATGTTTTTTTTATAATTTTTACATCTATCCATATCAAGTTACCTCTCTTAACTTTGCGAGCGCTGAAAATATTGCCAGCTGACTTGTTTTTGGATTCTCTTTTGAAGGCAGGTTCTCTGTTCTTGTAAAAAGCCTGCCGAAATCACCTTCCACCTCCAGCTCGTGTGTATTCCTTTTATATTCAGGGGAAGTGATTATCCTCACTTGAGTCCGGTCTGGCCCAATCCCTGAAAGACTTACTGTCGCTGCCACGTTTATGTTCTGGGGAAAGTGCCTTACGGCATCTCTCGCTGAACCCTTGTATATCACGGTCTCCTTTTTTATCCTTTTTATATCTATACCCATGCTCTTAAGATATGGCGCGCCGATCAATCCTTTGGCAGGTTTTCTTGTGGTCAATCGCACCTTTTTTATCCTGCCAGCACTGGCTGAAATAAGACCGTCAACGCCACAGACAGCGCCGCTTGGTATATAAATATTTACACCTTTCGCCTTTGCCTCTTTAAGCAATCCTGGAGTTTTTAGCAGTCCCCCTGTGCTCATAATCAGACAATCTTTTTTATTGAGAATAGATTTTCTAACGACTACCCCGGCAGCTTCTCCGCTAGCCGCCTCTACCACCAAATCACTTTTTCTTATCAATTCGTCCAGCCTCATTATTGAAGGAGATGGTTTAATTTTCCTGGAAAGGCGCTTAGCTTTATCCAGATCAACATCGCACAGAGCGACAACTATAGCCTTATTTTTAAATTCTTTACTGATAAATTCGGCTATACCTGTGCCTATGGTCCCGCAACCGATTATCCCAATTTTTTTCATAAATGAGCTTTCGGCTATCAGCTATCAGCTGCTGAAGGCTGAAAGCTGACCGCTGATAGCTTAAATTAAACACCCGAAATCGCAGCGCCTGATTTTTCTCCTGAAACCTTAAGCATACGTCCCAGCGATTTATATGCCCGCTCTTTTATATCGCCCGTGATCTTGACCTGATATTCCATGGCCTCCAGTGAATGCACGACCCAGCCTAACGTTGTTAATTTCATAGTCGGGCATACCAATCGTTCGCTGGGCACATAAAAATCCTTATCAGGGTTTGCCTTTTTTAAACCATACAACATGCCGGATTCAGTCACTATAATAAAGGATTTTGCTTTGGAACTTTTGACATATGTAAACATACCGCCGGTGCTGCAGATATGGTCACTGACAGATAGCACGTCTGGATTGCATTCAGGATGCGCCAGTATTTCAGCTTCAGGATGCGATTCCTTTATCTTTAGGACTTCTTCTTTTGAGACACGAATGTGTGTAGGGCAAAACCCTTCCCAAAGTATAATCTTTTTATCAGGGACATTCCGCTGGACATACCTGCCAAGATTCTTATCAGGTATAAATATAACCTCTTTATGGTCTTTGAGGGATTTTACTATCTGAATAGCATTGGAAGACGTACAGCATATATCGCTTTCCGCCTTTATCGCGGCCGAAGAATTCACGTAGCATACCACTGCAGCATCCGGATGCTGCTTTCTTTCCTCGCGCAGACGCTCTATGGTAACCATGTCCGCCATTGGACAGCCGGCTTCCTTAACAGGCAAAAGCACGATCTTGTCAGGATTTAATATTGAGGCGCTTTCTGCCATAAAATCAACGCCGCAAAAAACTATCACCTTTGCGTCAGCCCTGACTGCTGCCTGGCTAAGGGCAAGAGAGTCGCCGCTTATATCAGCTATATCCTGGATCTCATCCCTTTGATAGTTATGGACTATTATTACAGCGTCTCTTTCTTTTTTAAGCTGAGCTATCTTCTTTTTTAGGTTCTCTTTGTATTTCAGGTCGTCTTTTTTTGTATATGCCTTCACTGTTACCTCGTCGCCCTGCTACCTCTTATCCACGATTTTATTGTCGCTGTCCAGGTAAACTATCTTGGGTTTATGGCCAAGCGCGTCTTTTGTTTCTGTCAGGACATAGGACATTATAAGCAACTTGTCGCCAGCCACAGCATATCTTGCCGCGCCGCCATTCATGCCTATAATCCCTGACCCACTTGCCCCCGGTATGACGTACGTCTCCAACCTGCTGCCATTATTCAAATTCACCACCTGCACCTTCTCGTTGGAAATGATGTCAGCCGCATCAAGTATTTCTGAATCTATTGTAATACTGCCGCTATATTCAAGGTTGGTTTCAATAACAACTGCCTTTTGTATCTTCGACTTTAACATTGTGCGTAACATTTTATCTACAGCTCCTTTCAGTTCAATATTATATTATCTATCAACCTGGTTTTGCCAATGCGTACCGCTGCCGCGACCAATACCCTTCCGCATATCCTTTTTACATCTACAAGTTTTTCTGGATCCACTATGGATATATAATCTATCGTAATGGCTTTCTGTTCAAGTAATAACTTACGCATTTTAGTTATTATCTCTCTCGGACTGGTTTCACCTTTTTTGTAAAGTTCTCCGGCCAATCTTAGAGATTTGTATAAAAAAATTGCCTTGACGCGTTCGTCAGGATTTAAATATGCGTTCCGCGAGCTCATTGCAAGGCCGTCTTTCTCTCTCACTGTAGGCATTACTTTTATCTTTACCGGCATATCTAAATCCCCGGCCATCTTCTTTATGACTGTCGCCTGTTGAGCATCTTTTTGCCCGAAATACGCAATATCAGGAGATACTATATTAAAAAGCTTTGTAACTACTGTAGCCACCCCTCTGAAGTGCCCGGGCCTTGATGCGCCGCACAGGCCTTCGGTAAGGCCCTCGACATTGACATATGTAGAAAAGTCTTTAGGGTACATGATTTTTGAATAAGGTGTAAAAACTATGTCTACGCCTGAGCGTTTACAAAGAGCTAAATCCTGTCTTGGGTCTCTGGGGTATTTTTCTAAATCTTCTTTTGGCCCAAACTGTAACGGGTTTACAAAAATACTCACTACAACAATATCCGTATCTCTTCTGGCCTTTCTTATAAGACTCCGGTGCCCTTCATGCAGATACCCCATGGTCGGAACAAAACCTATGACCTTGCCTTTGCGCTTCAACCAACATATATCTTTACTCAGTAATCCTGCGCTCTTATATAGCTTCATACCTCTCTCTCCCCTCACCCTACCCTCTCACCGTTGGGGAGAGGGTTAAGTTAGATCTTTCAGCGGCTTCTGGACAAATTCTCTTTCAGCCATCCTGGGATGCGGAATCCTTAAACCAGGCTCATCTATGTTTCGGCCGCCATATGTCAGTATATCCAGATCTATTGTCCGCGGCCCGTTTTTAACTGTTCTTATCCTGCCAAGACAAGACTCTATCTCCTGAATGCAGCGCAAAAGCGCTCTTGGCCTAAGCTCTGTATCTATCTCTATCACGCCATTAAGATATCTTGGCTGCTCAGGTCCTCCTACGGGGTCTGTCTCGTAGAGAGGCGAAACCTTTTTTACTTCTATACCCTTTCTATCTTGTAATTTCTGAATAGCCAACTCAATGTTTTTCTGCCTATCCCCAAGATTTGACCCAATTCCAATATAACACCGCATCCCAAAACCCTTTAACTTGACGATTCTTACATTGTAAGTTTCGTCAAGTTAAGCACATTAGTAGGGGACCCTTAAGGGTCCCCTACTAATGTGTGCCTACAAAAAGGAAATTCCTGCTATATCAAGTTAAGCTATAAGATTTTCTTTAGCCTGTCCACGGCTTCCTGTATGCGCTCAATGGAAACAGTAAGCGCCATCCTCACATAACCTTCGCCGCTTTCTCCAAAACCTATGCCAGGAGTAATTATAATCCCCGCGTCTTTAAGCACTTGTTTGGCAAACTTTATTGAAGACTTATGTGGTTTAGGAAGCGCTGTCCATACATAAAAAGTAGCCTTTGGTTTTTTCGTCTTCCATCCGATTAAATTAAGGCCGTCTACAAGCGCATCGCGCCTGCCTTGATAAACAGCGTTCATCTTTTTTGAATGCTCTCTAGCTATATCCAATGCGGTTATCCCCGCGATCTGAATAGCGTTAAATACGCCGGAGTCTATATTAGACTTTACCTTTCCTATCGCGGAGATTATCTTCTCATTGCCGCAGACAAATCCTATGCGCCATCCGGTCATGTTGCATGTCTTGGAAAGCGAGTGGAACTCCACTCCTATATCTTTAGCGCCTCTAACCTTTAAAAAACTACCTGGCCTGTATCCGTCAAACGCTATCTCAGAATACGCGGCGTCATGCGCAACTATAAGGCCGTATTTTTTCGCAAACAGCACAACATCCTCAAAAAATCCCTTTTCGCATACAGCGCTTGTAGGATTATTAGGATAATTGATATAAAGAATCCTGGATCTTTTTAGCGTGTCTTTTTTTATCTTTTTCAGATCAGGTAAAAAATTATTCTCTTCCAATAGCGGCATTGCATGGACTACCCCTCCTGCCAGGATAGTCCCGTATTTATACGGCGGGTAACACGGATCCGGCACAAGAGAGATTTCTCCCGGGTTTATAAACGCCAATGGCATATGGCTGATGCCTTCTTTTGAACCAATAAGCGCCAGTATCTCCCTGTCCGGATCAAGCATAATGCCAAATCTATTCTTATACCACTCCGCTGCCTTTTTTCTGAAAGAAGGTATTCCCTGGTCTAAGGGATAATGATGATTTTTTGGATCCTGAAGGGCCTTACAAAGAGATTCTATTACTTCTTTGGGAGAACCATTGTCAGGATCTCCTATGCCAAGGTCTATTATATCTCTTCCTTCTGATATAGCCTTGCGTTTCGCCTTGTCAATCTCTACAAATAAATACGGCGGCAGCTTTGTCAATCTTTTACTTAAAGCAAAATCCATATTCACCTTTCATTATAAACCGCCCGGGCGGATTATTTATGGCTTGATTGTATTACGTCGTGCATATGGTACAACCCTGACTTTTTTGCTGTTAAGAATTTAGCGGCTCCAAGCGCGCCTTTTGCAAATGCGTCACGAGAATGGGCCCTGTGTGTCAATTCCAGCCTTTCTCCATTACCGGCAAAAATAACAGTGTGATCGCCGACTATGTCACCTAACCTAATAGAATGGATAGGCGGTATTTTGCCCTTTACATTTAAAACAGCTTCTCCGAGTCTTTTAGCCGTACCGCTTGGAGCGTCCTTTTTTTTATCATGATGCGCTTCTATAATCTCGACGTCATAATCCTTGCCAAGAAGCCGCGCGGCCTGTTCGGTAATCTTAAACATTAGATTCGCGCCAACGCTCATGTTGGGTGAAAGCACTATTGGTATATCCCTGGACGCCTTGTGTATCTTTTCCACCTGCTGAGAAGAAAGCGCGGTCGTACCTATTACCATGGCTATCTTTTTCTTGCTGGCTTCCTCCAAGCGCGCGATTGTCGCATCAGGTGTCGTAAACTCTATAATGACGTCACCTGCAGCGCCTATATTGCCAATGCCGGATTGCACCTTTTTGCCTATATTGCCAATGCCCAGCAATTCTCCGGCATCTTTTCCTATGGCAGGGCTTTCAGGGAATTCCAAAGCGCCTGCAATTTCAAAATCACTGTCTTTCGACGCCAGGATACCTATTCTCCTGCCCATTCTTCCGGCTATACCGCTAATAATTATCCGAATCATATCTTCTCCTTGTATATTTGCGAACAATATCTCCTATAATAACCCGTAATCCTTCAGGGCCTTTTTCAGATGTCCTAAGTTTACATCCGACATCGCGCACATTGGAAGCCGCAGATCTGCCGTATCTATTAAACCCATAAGCGCCATAGCTGTCTTTACAGGAATCGGGTTTGTCTCAATAAAAACAGCCTTAACAAGCGGTAAAAGTTTATAATGCAGCTTTTTCGCGCCGTCTATATCGCCTTTTTGGAATTTTAAAACCATATCCGCCACATCATTTGGCGCAATATTGCTGACTACGGAGATAACCCCTGTGCCGCCTATAGCAAGAAGCGGCAATGTAAGACTGTCATCTCCTGATATCAGGTCAAACTTATCTCCGCAAAGATAATGAATCATGGACATCTGCTCAAGACTGCCGCTTGCCTCTTTTACACCAACTATATTTTTTACTTTACTAATCCTGTGTATTGTCTCGGGCAAAATATTAACACCTGTCCGGGAGGCAATATTATACACTATCATGGGCAAGCCTACCTCTTCAGCGATTTTCTTAAAATGCAGATAAATCCCTTCCTGTGTCGGCTTGTTATAATACGGCGTAATCTGTAAAGACGCGTCCGCGCCTGAGGTTTTTGCATGAGCGGTCAGCATGATTGCCTCTGTGGTATTATTTGACCCTGTCCCGGCAATAACTGAAACTCTCTTATCTACAGCTTCAATTACCACCTCTATAACGCGTTCGTGCTCCTCATAAGAAAGCGTGCCGGATTCTCCTGTTGTGCCGCAGGGGACAATAGCGCTCACCCCGCCTTTTATCTGCAGTTCTACCAGCTCAGCCAGTTTCTTTTCATCCACCTTGCCTTTTTTAAACGGTGTTATAATAGCTGTCATCGCGCCTTTAAACATAGTTCACCTCTCCAGCATAAACCTTCTTTGCCTCGCCCTCTAAATATACATCGGTA